>DAICZM010000120.1 GCA_027311145.1 Ktedonobacterales bacterium | reverse complement strand
CACCAATACAGCTGCACCGCCATCGGTTACCACACAGCAGTCAAGCAGGTGTAATGGATCAGCAACCATACGTGAGTTGAGAACATCTTGCACGCTTAGCGGCTCGCGGTAGGTTGCGAGCGGATTCAGGGCAGCGTGGCGACGTGTGACGACGGCTATTTCAGCAAGTTGCGCACTGCTTGTGCCATACTGATGCATATGGCGACGCGCTGCCATTGCGTAGCCACCAACCAATGTATTGCCATACGGTAATTCATACGTCGCTTCAGGAATCGTCGCGGGCCGCCCTCCCGTTCCAATCATACGACCTCGGCTGGAGAGTTGTGTGCTGGCATAGGTGATCAGTGCGCCCTCACAGCGACCTGCTCGAATGGCCGCTGCGGCATGGTTGAGATGAGCCTCAAATGAGGAGCCACCAATCGACGTGCTATCACTATAGCTTGGTGTGATCTGGAGATATTCACACAGCATCAGCGTAGGTGACATAAGTGAATGTGAGCTGCAAAAGACGGCATCAAGAGCTTCTTTACTTAAGCCACATTCTTCTAATGCTCGCCATGTCGCCTGAGCATGCAGTTGCATCTCTGTCATGTGGGGAACGCGCCCATAATCCGATTCGGCTACACCGACGATGGCAATACGTCCATTGTATGAGGGCATCGGCAGGCACTCCTTTACAACAATCAGCTTGATTTGCTCTAGGGGAGCAGGGACACTGCGTGTTTGATTGATTATAGACGCTAAGGGGTGAGGAATGCAAGCCCTTGGTTTCCTGTAGCTCAGGACTTGCTGTTTGCTCCATGCACGCGCTATACTCACATTAGCAATGCTTCATGATGACTCTTTTCTTACACAGAAGGAGGCCAGCCGTGCCAGAGCCGACACACCCCAAACCATTGCCTGTCATTACCGAAGAGAACCGTCCCTTCTGGGAGGGTTGCCGCCAGGGCAAGTTGCTCCTTCAGCAGTGTCCTAGCTGTGCGCATTATCAATTCTATCCCCGTCTGTATTGTATGCATTGTGGTTCACGCGAACTGCATTGGCAAGAGGTCAGTGGACGTGCCACGCTGTATTCCTATACCATCATTTACCAGAATAAAGCTCCTGAATTTGTTCATGACACGCCCTACAACGTTGCTATTGTGCAGCTAGAAGAGGGGCCACGCCTGATGGCAAATATTGTGGAGACACTCCCCGAGCAGTTGTATGTCGATATGCCTCTGAGCGTCGTTTTTGAGCCGATGAGCGAGGCAATAGCTCTCCCACGCTTCAAACCAGCCACACGGTAGCACCTGCTCGCCTCTCAAAAAAGAACGAGCAGTGTGAGCTACTTCATTGTCTATCCTGCTCTATGTGTCCGATACTGAGCATGGCTTGTAGTTGTTTGAGCGCGCTATAAACAAGAGACGATGCTCACTCTCTGTTGCGCATTGTTTGGATGCGATGAATCTCTATGTATCTGCATTTATATAAAAAGAGAGCGTACTATCAACACGCTCAGTGGGTAATGGGGCAATATGAGTGCCGTACAGGACGAAGCTCAGCTTGTTATTGAGGCATGTCAAGGCTCAGTAGCGGCTTTTGAGGTACTCGTCACACGTTATGAACCACGTATTCGACGCCTGATTTATGGTTTAACACATGATCTGCAACTGACACAAGACCTGTGTCAGGAGACATTCCTCTCTGCCTTTCGCGCCTTGTCGCACATCAAAGAGAGCGAATTACATTTTGCACCCTGGCTTTATCGCATTGCTGTAAATCAGGTCCGCAGTGAATGGCGACGACGAAAATACGTGACACTTGTACCTTTTGCATCTCCACATATGCGTGAAGATACGCAACTGTATGAGATCAGTGAGGATGAGTTAGTGAGTCATGATCGCTTCGAGGAGCAGGTCGTTGAGCGTGACCTGGTGCAGCGAGTGCTGAGTCGTTTGCCGGAAGATGCGGTGGTGTGCCTTTTGCTGGATGCCGAGGGATTTTCCTATAAAGAAATTGCGGCTATTCAGCAGGAAACAGTTTCCGCGATACGTAGCCGGCTTTCTCGTGCGCGACAGCTCTTTCAACGTATTTATACCGGACTAAACAAGGAAGCAGAACGATGATGGAGCAATTTCCGCAGAGATCTCGTCAAGAGTTGCCTCCATGCCCACGTAGCCATGATTGTCTGCGTTTCTTTGATGAACTGGAAGACGCTGACATGGCTGCGCAGGAGAACAAAGAGACAGTGCTATTGGCTCAGCTACGCACGCATGTTCCTACTTGTCCCACTTGTTCTACCTTACTGGCCGCTGAACGGCGACTGCGTGCATGGCAACGCCAGAGCTTACAGGCCCTGCTGGCAGAAGGAGCAGAGCGCGTTCCAACAATGGCGACTGCGATCATCACTGTGCTACGCCAAGAACAGATACAGCACATAGTTGCGACTCCCCCATCACCGGAAGGCGCATCTCAGGAAGTTAGCCTGCGGCATGACACACAGCCACGTCGCTTCATCGCTCCGCGTGTTGGCCGTGTGCTAGGACAACTGGCTGCCCTGGCAGCAGCAGTGTTCCTCTTGGCAAGCACTATTGAGGCGTTTCAACTGCTGCAAGCGCGGTCTGAGCAGCAGATGGCTTTCCAGATTGCTCGGCCAACGTCCGCGTTCACCATGCCTCTCACAAATGCCTGGTCCGCAGTGCTGCTCTCTTATGTGCAATCCGGTCATTTACATATTGTCAATGATGAGCCACTCACAGGCAAAAATATCGAACTGGCATCCAGCATGTACCCCCATGACACTGTGATTGAGGGCATTTCGCATGCAGGGGATGCCATTTTGTATTCGGTTTATAATGGCAAGGAAACTTCATACTGGTTGCGCTCTACAAGCATGCTTTTTTCCCTCTATCAGGTAGCTGGACGAGGCTCGCAAGCGATCTGGAGTACTGACGATCACTACGTCTTTATTGGCACTGGACATGGGGTTGAGATGCTTGATATCTGGAGTGGCACACCACAACTCATCCTGACACAGCTGACGTCACCCACGCTTGTTTTTGCTTATGCTAACTATCTCTATTACCTGGATGGGCAGCGTGGCATGCCAGGAAAGCTCCAGCGTATCAGCATCAGTAATGGGGTCATCCAAACGGTCACCCCGTGTGCAAGCTCTCAACCGTTCTGGCTTAGCCCAACTGGCACAGGCATCTATTATCAATGTGTGGGTCAGACGGCCCTTTATGCCGTCAACGTGGATGGCTCACAAGCGCATCTTGTGCGGGCCAATGGTGGGCAGGTGATTGGCTATACGGCCAATAATGCGCTCTTGACGCTTCAACATGTCGGTAGTGTCAACCAGATCGTGCAGTTAGGAAGCGCGCAAGCCCTGGACCATGTACTCCTAAAGCAACTTGCTCCTGGTATGTTGCTCACGGCCGCTCAGGTTGGCGTTGCTCCCTATGGCAATGCTCTTGTTGCGACCAACGTTGCCACTGATGGAACAACAATGCTCTGGTATGCTAATCTTGCGACCGGACAGCAACGCCAGTTCGTTTTTGCGCAAGGCGTGACGACGCTGCAACAGAACGGCTGGGATCGTCTGTACGTTCCCGGTAGCTGATGGCTTCTGTTCTTCCTTTACAAAAGAAGAGGTTTTAGTTCCATGAAGCAGAACAAATATGATGATCCTGGCTTCTTCGACAATTACAGTCAAATGGCCCGTTCAGTTGGCGGACTGGATGCTGCTGGGGAATGGCCCACTTTCCGTGCGTTGCTTCCCACGCTGCGCGAAAAAAACGTGCTTGATCTTGGCTGCGGCTTTGGCTGGCATTGCCGCTATGCGCGCGCGCAACAGGCTCGCTCGGTGGTGGGCGTTGACCTCTCAGAGAAGATGCTTGCGCGCGCCAGGGAGAACACCAGCGACCCTGCCATCGAGTATCGCCAACTCGCGATTGAAGACATCGACTTCCCCGCAGAGGCATTTGATGTAGTGCTAAGTTCACTTGCACTGCATTACGTCGCGCACTTCGACACTGTCTGCCGGAATGTGCATCATTGCCTCGTACCACAGGGCAGTTTCGTTTTCTCAGTTGAGCATCCCATTTTTACCGCGCTTGCTGAGCAAGATTGGTATTACGATGAGCTTGGTGAGCGATTACACTGGCCTGTTGACCATTACCTGGATGAAGGGCCGCGTCAAGCCAGATTTTTGGGCCATGAAGTGGTCAAATATCATCGTATCGTCGCCACCTATCTGAACACGCTCATTGCTGCTGGTTTTATTATTAACAGGCTTTCCGAACCTAAACCCACGCAAGAAATGCTGGACAGGCATCCAGAAACGCGAGATGAAACTCGGCGTCCGATGTTTCTTTTGATTGCCGCGATCAAAAATGGGCAATAGTGCTGCTATTAGAAGTGTACACTAAAAAACATACTCTTCTGGCACGCGCTGTTTCCAGATACGCACAGTCTTGATCTGCGCAACGCGCAAAAGCGTGTTAGTTTGCTGATGAGCCTGCGCGATACGCGCAGGGATATGTGCATCGGAACCGACGCTGATTGGGGTGCGATGGAGTGTACATGCTTTGACCAGTCGCCGCACGACGTTAGGATAGGTCAGCATATCGTAGCCGTTAATCTCCAGCGCGACATCGTGCTGTGTTGCCTCGGCTGCCAACTGCTCAAGTTCCTCATCGAGCGTGGCGGGCAGATAGGGATTGGTGGAGCGCATGCGCACCGGGTGACTGATTACATCAAAATATCCGCTCTTGACGGCGGCACGCAGCAACTGGTAGTAGCGCAACCAGCGTGCCTCGCCCTCTGCCTTGCCCTGGTAATGTTCGCGTTCAAATAAGCCGCCATCAATTTCGTGAACGGAGCCAATCAGAAAATCCCAGGGCTTTCCCTTGAGGAAGCTTTGTATGGCCTCGTTTTTCTCTGGAATAAAATCAATCTCTAAGCCCAGGCGCACATCAAGCTGCTGCTCCTCGGCGGCGTTGCGCACGGCTGCTATGTAGGTATCGAAACGCAAAAGAGGTCCCTCAAGCCCCATATGCTCTAGCAATGAGTGGGCCTCGCTCATCTGAAAGACGTGTTCAGAGAGACCAAGCACGCGCAGCCCCTGTTCCTGAGCGGCTTGTGCCATGCGTTGCGCAGAACTGCGCGACACATGGCTATGAAAATCTGTGTCGAGTGCCATCGGGTGATTGCTACCTTTCTGCTTTTTATCACAACGACGTGGTATCATAGAGATCATTATAATCTTTGCTTGCCACAGGTAGCCCGATAGATGCTAGGTCTGTTTTCGTGAACTGTTGAGTAGGTTTCCCAAAGGAGGAGCATGAGGCATGGTATCTTCCTCTTCCGCCGACCATGTTGTCATCATTGGCGGTGGCGCAACCAGTGCGCTGATCGCTGTGCGACTGGCCGAGCGTGGCTTCCGCGTGACGGTCCTGGAGAAGGCCCAATTGGGCAATGGTTCTTCCAGTCGCTCAGCGGCAGGAATTCGCGCGCAGTTCAGCACTGAGGAGACTGTTGTTGGGATGCAATACAGTCAGTGGTGGTATAGCCACTTCCATGACCTCTTGTGCAGCCCTATCGATGTGCGTCAGCAACCGGTTCTGCGTCAGAACGGCTATCTGTTCCTCTACGAAGCTCCCGCAGCGATTCCGGCATGGCAACCACGCAGACAACACGAAGTAGCGCAGCTTTGGCAACAAGCGCAAATCGCTGTTACTATGCAACAGCGGCTTGGCCTGCCCGTTGAAGTATTGACCCCACAGAGTGTCCAGCAACGCTGGCCTTTTCTCAACTCTGAGCGTGTGATTGGGGCCACCTGGTGTCCAAGCGATGGTTTTCTCTTACCGCATATGATCTATGGCGAAGGGTTCCGACGGGCAAAAGAGCTAGGTGTTCACGTGCAAACACAGACCGAAGTTGTTGGTGCCGTTCTCCAGGCTAATCGCATACAGGCACTACTGACAAACAGAGGCGCAATTGAGGCTGATTGGTTTATCAACGCCACCAACATCTGGGCTGCTCGTCTCAGTCCACGCATCGGTGGCATGGCACTGCCCGTCTCTCCACGCAAGCGTTATCTATATTTTCTGAAACCCTCACAGCTTGTGATGGATGCAACGATGTGGCAACAAATGCCGATGACTATTTATGGCGTGGGCAGCCATCGCGGAGCGCATTCACGCCCTGAGCATGATCTCTTGTTGCTCGCCTGGGCACATGAGACTGAGCCAGAGCCACTGTTTAGCGATGCCGATCAGGACCGCATTGACCCTCCCTTTCGCCATGATAATGGCATTGATAATTATGGGTGTGCCATTCTTGAACAGGTAGAACAGTTCTCTCCCTTGCTTGCTAACGCAGGTGGCTTAGTCGCAACAAGCAGTGGGTTCTATGGCACGACACCTGATGCGAACCCACTGCTTGGTCTCGACACCTATCAACAAAACCTTGTTCATGCGGTCGGCTTCTCAGGGCATGGCTTGATGCACGCTCCGATTACCGCCCTGCTCATCGAGGCTATCCTCACGGGTAATGTCGAGCATGGTCATGTCTGCCTGCCTCCACCCTTCGATTCTACCCCTATCAACCTCAGCACGTTTGCCCCCGGACGCTCCTTTGAGAACTCACATCGCGAGACGTTGGTTCTCTGATGGAGATCGTTGCTTTTAAGAACGCACAACCGAGATGGTAAAGCCGTCGGTAAAATTGTCATCTATTGCCAGGGCCAGCGAGAGCAGGCGCGGATTGCTGATCGCCTCGCGGTTATATCCGATAATACCTTTGTAGTACTCGTCTGTGCTTTGCGCCTCTTCGGGTAAAAGCAAGCCCTCGCCATTGCGCACGGTATTATCCGCCACAATGATACTGCCCGGGTGGGTGAGGCGCAGAGCATATTCCAGATATTGCGGATAGGGTTGTTTATCAGCATCAATGAAGACAAAGTCAAAAGGTCCTTGCTCTTGCAGGCCTGGTAACAGATCAAGGGCTTTGCCCACACGCACCTCAGTACGGTCGCCCACGCCCGCCTTGGCGAACGACTTGCGGACCACCTCAGCATGGTGGGGATCAATCTCTAACGTGATCATATGTCCGTCGGCTGGCAAAGCGCGAGCCAACCAGATACCACTATAACCGGCCAGTGAGCCGATTTCCAATATCTTGCGTGCATTACATGCCACGGCTAACAATTGCAGCAATTTTCCCTGCAATGGCGAAATCTGTATCGCTGGCAAACCTGCTTCTTTCGCAGCGGCAAGCGCGAAACGTAGTCCATCGTCTTCAGGGGCGAAGAGACTATTGAGACGCTCTTGAATTGTATTGCGCAACTGCTCCTCGCGTCGGAAACTCTCCTGATCTTTTTCGTTCTCCGTCATGAAAAATGCTCCTCTTAAATAATCGTGTTCTATGACAGTGCCCTCCCTATGATAGCACGCCGACAGAGAAATGTGCTGGCGAGGCCGAGCTACCAACATCTTCTTGCGCACTCTTGCATATCGGGTGAACGGTAATGGTAAGATAAAGAACAGAACAGCAGGAGTATTTTTGCGTTTGTTCTTACACATGCAGCCCTGTTGCTCATGTTAGCGTCGTGGCTGACAATGGAGTTTTGAAGGGAACCGAAGGAGTTGCATCAATGACGCAATCCAATGATGGACAGGCTGCTCATGGCGCAGCCACACCTCCGACTGGTGAAGATTTTAAGCAACTATTGACCAAAGATGTTCGTTTCGCCCCAGACCCGGCGGCTGTTGCTACGGCCTGGGTTAAAGATTATCAGACTGCTTACGATCAGGCAGCAAACGATCTTACCGCGTTCTGGGACAAAGTCGCCCGTGAATTTAGCTGGTTTAAACCCTGGACAAACGTAGTCGAGGGACAGGCTCCTGGAGCGCGCTGGTTTGTCGATGGCCAAGTCAATATCACGGTCAACTGCCTGGACCGCCATGTGCAGAGCGAACGGGCGAATAAGACCGCCCTGCTCTGGCTTGGTGAGGATGGAGAAGAGCGTCGTTTTAGCTTTAGCGAGCTACTTGCGCTCACCAATCAAATTGCTAATGGGCTAAAAGAGCTGGGCGTGAAGAAAGGTGATCGCGTCTGTATCTATCTGCCGCTCACGCCGGAAGGCATCGCCAGCATGTTGGCCTGTGCGCGCATCGGGGCGATGCACTCGGTTGTCTACGCTGGTTTGGGGAGTAGCGCGTTGCGTGCGCGTATCGAAGATGCACAGGCGCGCGTTGTTATCACCGCTGATATTGGATATCGACGTGGCAAAGCAACTCAGCTGAAAGCGATTGTCGATGAGGCGGTATATGGCCTGCCAGTGGTTGAGCATGTTGTCGTTTGGCGTAGAGCCACACCCGCCATTGCCCTCACAGACAGCCGCGAGCTTGATTTCTACGCCTTGTGCAGCAAACAATCTACCGAGTGCGCACCTGAAGTCATGGAATCCGAAGACCCACTCTTCATGCTCTACACCTCAGGCTCGACGGGTGCGCCCAAAGGGTGTGTCTATGTCCATGGCGGCTACATGGTTGGCACGGCCTACTACATGCGTTTGGCCTTTGATCTAAAAGATGATGATATCTACTGGTGCATGTCGGATATCGGTTGGATTGTTGGGCATACCTCGATGGTCTATGGTCCCTGGGCCAATGGCACAACGGTCATTGCGCGAGAAGGAGCACCAGATTTCCCCAACCCTGGGATTGTCTGGGAAGTTATCGAGAAGTATCACGTCACAAAACTTTTCACCGCTCCCACAACCTTGCGCATGTTTATGAAATTTGGCCCTCAATATCCCCACGCGCACGATCTCTCTTCCCTGCGCCTGATTGTGTGCGCCGGCGAACCACTCAACCCTGAGGCTTTAATTTGGGCCAAACAGCATATTGGCAATGGCAATCTACCTATCTGTGATAACTGGTGGCAAACGGAAACCGCTGGTCCAACTATCGGTACACTCATCAGCATGGAGGCCTTCGTCGGGCGTGCTGGCAAGGCTTTCCCCGGCTATACTGTCAAGGTCCTTGATCGCAGTGGGCAGCCGGTAGGTCCTCATCAGGGTGGCCTGCTGGTCATTGAAGGCTCCTGGCCACAGATGTTTCGCACAATCTGGCATGATGACGCACGCTATCTCGATTACTGGCGCACGCTCCCGCCCTACTATACGGCCGGGGATGTCGCAACCGTTGACGAGCATGGCTATATTGCCGTGCTTGGACGCGCCGACGACGTGCTGAACGTAGCCGGACATCGCATCGGGACAGCTGATGTTGAAAGCGCACTGGTCAGTCACCCCGCAGTAGCAGAGGTTGGTGTCATTGGTAAACCCGACCCCATTAAGGGTGAGGCCATTAAAGCTTTCGTAACGCTCAAGGTTGGCCAGATACCAAGCGATGAACTGAGGGCACAACTGATCGAACACGTGCGGCACGAGCTTGGCCCCATTGCCACACCTGCCGAGCTAGACTTTGTGACCGCGCTCCCCAAAACACGCTCCGGTAAGATCATGCGTCGTGTCCTCAAGGCACGCGAGTTGGGCATCAATCCCGGTGATCTCACCACCATCGAGGAATAACAAATCAAATACACGTAAAACCCGTAGAGACCGACTATACGCATTAGCAATGCCCGTTTCTCAGACAAGATCAATGCAAAGAATCGGTCTCTACAGGTTTTATATGTATTTTTCCATTTACCAGATAATGGCATTAATGCGTATTGGGAGCAATAAATTATACATCAATAGATTCAACGCGCACACGCAGCAGTTTAGGCACAAGGGCGACAACGGCCAACGTAGCGAGAATGCACGCCACACCGCCGCTAATCACCGAGAAGGCTGGCGTGAAGAGACCTGCTACCAGACCAGACTCGAACTGGCCTAACATTGGCCCGCCAATCACAAACATGGCATTGACCGAACTGATACGCCCGCGAAATTCGTCCGGCGTAGTCAACTGAATAATCAGGCCACGCAGAATCATGCTCACCATGTCAGCAGCTCCTGCGCCCGCGAGAAAGATGACTGCTAGCCAGAGCGGCCCTGAGGTAAAGCCAAAGGCGACGATACAGATGCCCCAACCAATAATTGCCAAGATCACCCCTAAGCCCTGCCGCCCAATCTTGCTGATGCGACCTGTAAAGGGCGTCAATGTGACCGCTCCAATTGAGGTTGCGGCAAGTAGAATGCCAAGACCCTGGGGGCCAACATGCAGAATATCGCTCGCATAGACGGGCAACAGTGCTTTTGGCGAACCAAAAAAGGTGGCAAAGAAATCGAGCGAAAGCACCGCCAGAATAATCGGATGCTTTTTGAGGAAGCGCATACCATCGACGAACGCACCCATGCCCGCTTGCGCACGTTTATCCGCTGAAACCTTAGGTACAACCATGATGAGCAATGAGCCGATGACGACAAAATATGAGATAACATCAATCCAATAGGTATTGGTCACACCCACCCAGGCGATCACAAAACCACCCAGCGACGAGCCAATCACAAACGTCAACTGCATCATGACCATGCTGAGCGAAATGGCACTCGCCATCTGCTCTCGTGGCACAAGGGTAGGGATAATCGCTTGCCGTGTTGGAAACTCGAAAGAAGAGACGCAGGCCGCCACAAAGACCACACTATAAATAATCCATAGGTTAATAATGTGGAAAATGGTGCAGGCCGCCAGAATAGCCGACATCGCTGCCAGCGTAACTTCGATCACCAGCAGCATTTTGCGGCGATCAAGCACATCGGCAAAAACCCCTCCAATCAGCGAGAAGATCAGGCGCGGAATCGCCTGTACCAGTCCAATTAAGCCAAGCGCAATCGCTGAGTGGGAGAGCAGATAAACTTGCCACGCGACAGCAACAATCTGCATCTGTGTTCCCGCTGCCGAGATCAGTTGACCCCAAAAGAGCAACGCATAGTCACGATTGCGGAAAACGCTCCAGTGGCTTGCCGGTTTGCTGGTGGCAGACGATGAAGGGGCAGCGAGAGAGGAATGGGCAGATACTGCTCCATTGGCACTAGCTGAGGTCGTGGTCGCCAATTCCTCTTTTTGTGGTTCGGTTTTCATGAAATTCTATAACCCTGTGAGAGAACGAACGAGAGAACACACTAATCTTATCTTAGTATAACATGCTTCGCGTGCCTATGGAGCCGAGCTAGCGGGAAGAACAATCACCTCTTGCCCTTTTTTGAGGGGAATGTGCAAGCCAGCAGGGCCATTAATCATCTCGTTGTTAACAAACATTTTGACATGCTCACGAATTTGCCCATGCTCTGTGCATAAATAGGTCCATACTTGGGGATAATGCTGTTCGAGAGCCATCAATAGCTCCTCAATTGTATTGGCG
>DAICZM010000011.1 GCA_027311145.1 Ktedonobacterales bacterium | reverse complement strand
GGACCATGCGGACCACACGGACCACACGGACCACACGGACCACACGGACCATACGATGCCTGCTTAACTTGTTTAATCATAGCCATCATATAGGAATAACAATTATGCAACAACCAACCCGCTTTTTGCTATATTGCCACGACACGTATGGTCTGGGGCATCTACGGCGTACCTTGTCGCTGGCAGAGTATTTTACGAGTGTTCTGCCCCATGCGGAGGTGCTGTTGGTGACCGGTTCGCCGTTAGCACATAGTTTTGCGCTGCCGCCGCGAGTTGATTATGTTAAGTTGCCAGCGGTCACGAAGCTGAACAATGGTGACTATGGAGCGCGCAGTTTGGCAATGGAGTTTTCAGCTCTGCGTGATCTGCGGGCCGCGATATTGCGTGAAACCGCTCTCGCGTATCAACCGGATGTGTTTTTAGTCGATCACGCGCCACAGGGCATGAAGGGTGAGGCATTGCCGGCATTGATGGCACTGCGCACGATGGTTCCCCATTGTCTGCGCGTATTAGGCTTGCGTGACATTGTGGATACCGCTTCCCGCGTGCGTGTCAGTTGGACCCGTGAGGGCATCTATCACACGCTGGAACACGCCTATGATCTGTTGCTCGTATATGGCGCACAGCGGTTTTACGACGTTGCTGAAGAATATGCTCTGCCGACATCCGTAGCACGGCAGATCCGCTACTGCGGTTATCTCAATCGCATTGAGGCACAGCAGACATGTGTACAAGAGGTGCAGAAAGAGCAAGAGCCGCTTGTGCTGGTAACAGCCGGTGGTGGCGGCGATGGCTTTGCCCTGCTTTCAAGCTATCTTGAAGGTTTAAGTCAGATGGACCATATTCCTTTTAAGAGTCATCTCATCACAGGTCCCTTGATGGATGCGGAAGAGCAGCAGCATCTGCGCGCTCAACTCGATACCTTGCCGGCAGGGTGTGTGCAAGTTGAGACGTTTGTGAACGATAGCGTGGCTCTTTTTCAACGTGCGGATCTCGTGGTCTCGATGGCGGGCTATAACACGGCGGCGGAGCTGCTGGCGTTGCGACAGCGTATGCTGTTGGTTCCGCGCATCAATCCGCGCTGGGAGCAGTTTGAGCGTGCGGCACGTCTGGCTCAGCATGGTCTAGCGCATCTGCTCCACCCGAACGAGTTGACGCCAAGCTCTCTCCTTGAGCATGTTGTCAATGCACTGCGTGAGCCGCGTCCAACAAGCATGCAGCTTGCGGAAGCAGGCATTACATTTACTGGGCAGCAGATGGCCCTTCAGGGCATTATGCGTGAATTACATATGTTGCGTGCGCATCAGGCCTCTGCTGAAATGCGTTCTGTATCTGAGGCAATGTCTGCACTGTGAAAGAGAAGAGAAATGAAAATTGCTTATGTGTGTGCGGACCCCGGTATTCCCGTTCTGGGCAATAAAGGTGCGTCGGTCCATGTGCGTGAATTTACCCATGCCCTAGTTGCGTTGGGCCATGATGTGCATGTCTATGCTGCCTGTGCGGTTTCCATGACGGCAGGAGAGCAGGTTGTCAATGCAATGAGTGCGCCTTTGCATGTGTTTCCACCTTCGGAAACTGCCAGAGAAACGGCAATGCGTGTTGCTGAGAGCCTGGTTAGTCTGAATAAGACACGCAGCTATAAGAACGTTGTCTCTGAAATATTGCATATTCTTGCTGACCAGGAGTTTATCGGTGCATTGACCCCTGAATTCTATGATTTTGCTCCTGATCTGATTATTGCGCGGCATGCCATTTTTAGTGTGGCAGGAACGACCCTGGCACGCACACTGGGCTGTCCGTGTGTGCTAGAAGTGAACGCGCCACTGGTGGAAGAGCGGAGACGATATTGGGACTTGATGTTAGAGCGCGATGCTGAGAGCGTGGAGCGACGTGCATTTCACGAGGCTGACCTGCTGGTTGCCGTTTCTGAAGGTGTGCGCCGCTACCTTGCCAGTCATGGTGCGGAGGGGACGCGCGTGCGTGTGCAACCCAATGGTGTTGATCTGCAACGTTTCCATCCGGGCATCGATGGGCAGACCGTGCGCGCTCGCTACGGTCTTGAGAACAAGTTGGTGATTGGTTTCTCTGGTAGTCTGAAACCCTGGCATGGTGTTGAAGCTTTGCTGCACGCTTTTGCCAATGTGCGCGCACGTTTGCTGCACAGCCATACAGTGGATGAACATGATGACGTGGTTTTGGCCTCTGATCTGCACTTGCTGCTTGTGGGGGATGGTCCGCAGTATGAGCGGATTGTGGAGCTGAGCCAAGAGCTTAAGATCAGCGAGTTCGTGACGCTAACGGGCATGGTGGCGCACGAAGAGATTCCGGCTCATCTTGCTGCCTTTGATATTGCTGCCGCTCCGTACCTTGCCAGCGAGAGTTTCTATTTTTCGCCATTGAAGGTGATGGAATACCTGGCGATGGGGTGCGCAACGCTTGCCCCGGCACTTGGACAAATTCCAGCCCTTCTACAGAGTACAGATGGCCCATGTGGTCTCTGCTATCTGCCTGATGCACCATTGGCGTTGGAGAATGCGCTCTTGCAACTCATTCAGCAAGCGGATTTGCGTCTCGCGCTGGGCCAGCGGGCTGTGCAACAGGCCCAACGACGTGCATCATGGCAAGTGATCGCACAAGATATTCTGATGGAGATCGCTCATATGCGCTCCCATACTCGTACCGAGGTAATGATATGAAAAAACAGAAAAAAACTAATCAAGTGCAAAAGCCGCAAGGTATAATCCAAAGTTTCTGGCGTTATGCGCATCCTTATCGTAAAAAAATTGTGCTTGCGCTTTGTATTCTATTAATTGACACGGTTTCTAGTCTGGCTGTTCCCTGGCCTGTCAAGCTCATTTTTGATACCGTCTTGCTGCATAAACCGCTCACTGCTCCCTGGTCGCAGCTCATCCCTGTCGTGGTAGCCGAGAACACGATGCTGCTTTTTGGTGTACTCTGTGCGTCCCTGTTCCTATTGGCCATTGTCAGTGCGCTCTCCACGTACTATGGAATGCGTCTGCTAACAGTGACGGGGCAGCGCGTGATTTTCGATCTGCGGTGCGCTCTTTTTACGCATTTGCAACTGCTCAGCCCCTCTTTTTACGATCGGCAACGTTTGGGCGACCTGTTGACGCGCTTGACCTCTGATGTGCAAACAATTCAAGATTTATTGGTGATGGCACTGCCGATGCTGGTGTTGAGCGTGATGATCGTGATGAGTATGCTGGTGATCTTGCTCTTTATCAACCCGATTTTTAGTGCGTTAGGTGTTGTAATTTCACTGTGCATCTTTTTTGTCTTGCGTATCTACTTGACCTCGATCAAGCAGGTCGCGCGGCAGGCACGACGGCAGGAGGGGCAGGCGAATGCCGTAGCACAGGAGAACTTGATGGGCATTCGTGTTGTGCAGGCTTTTGGCATGGAGGCCCATTCGCGTCGCCTTTACCAGGAGATGGCAGCGCACACACTGCGTCTGGGAGAACGTTCTGCCGATTTGCAATCGGGTTTACCTTCGGTTGTGGGTTTGATGACCGATATCGGTACGCTGTTGGTGCTGGGTATTGGCGGACTGCTCGTGATGCGCGGATGGATTTCAATTGGCGATCTGCTCGTGTTTAGTTCGTATCTCAGCACGATGTACAAGCCGTTGCGCCAGCTGAGCAAATTTAGCAATACCCTAACGCGGGCTTCAGCGAGTGCAGAGCGTGTGTTAGATCTACTCCAAACGCGCTCGGAGGTTGTTGATGCGCCGACTGCTCGTGAAGCACCGCCCTTGAGTGAAGGTATCGCGTTTGAACATGTCAACTTTAGCTATGACAAAGAGCGTCCCGCCTTGGAAGATATTACCTTCTGGGCGAGGCAAGGCACGATGGTTGCGCTGGTTGGGCATACCGGTGCAGGCAAAAGCAGTATTTTACATCTGCTGCAACGCTTCTATGACCCACAGCAAGGAGCTATTTATCTGGACGGGCAGGATATCCGCCAGTTTACGCTAGCAAGCTTGCGTCAACAGATTGCCCTTGTGCCGCAAGACCCGATGCTGTTCCGGGCGAGTGTGCGTGAGAACATCGCTTATGGGTGTCCGCAGGCGACTGATGAAGAGATTGTCACGGCGGCCATCGCGGCGAATGCGCATGATTTCATCACTGGTCTACCACAAGGCTATAACACCATTCTGGAAGAGCGTGGCGTAGGGCTCTCAGGTGGCGAGCGGCAACGTATCGCTATTGCGCGGGCCATGGTGCGCCAAGCACCGCTCTTATTGCTCGATGAGCCAACGGTTGGTCTGGATGCGCAATCTGAGGCGAGTGTTGTGCAGGCATTAGAACGTTTGATGGCAGGACGCACCACGATCATCAGTGCGCATCGCCTCTCAACCATTCAGCGTGCTGACTGCATCATCGTCGTCGATAAGGGGCGTATTGTTGAGATAGGTAAACCGGCAGACTTGCTGGCACAGCGTGGCTACTACTACCGTCTGTATGCGCTGCAATTTCATCTGCAAGATCAGACACCTACGTCGAGTATGAAACTCTTACGCCGTTATTCCTGATTTTAAGTATATTCGCGTCTATTGGGTATGCAAGTTGCATAACATGTAAAGAGAAGAAGGAATTATTCCGATGAAACAATTTGTGGGGCAGGAAACCTGTCTGGTGACAGGCGTAGCGGGCTTTATTGGCTCGCATCTAGCGGAAGCCTTGATCGCACGCGGTTATCGCGTGGTTGGCGTTGACACCTTTGTCGATTTTTACCCGCGTGCCATTAAGGAGTCCAATTTGAGCAAGTTGCGGCAGCATGTGAATTTCGAGTTTCATGAAATGGACTTGCATGTGGCAGAGCTTGCACCGCTCTTGCAAGGTGTCGATTATATCTTCCATCAGGCGGCGCAAGCGGGTGTGCGCAGCAGTTGGGGAGCGAGCTTTGCCTCTTATGTCGATCATAACGTGCTTGCCACGCAACGTTTGTTAGAGGCGGCGTTGCAGAGTGGTGTCAAGCGTGTGGTCTATGCTTCATCATCCTCTGTTTATGGCAATGCGCGTCAGCAGCCTGTGCATGAGGATAGCCCGACGCAGCCAATCTCCCCTTACGGCGTGACAAAGTTGGCGGCAGAACATCTCTGCACGCTCTACGCACATGAGCATGGCCTTTCAACCGTCTCACTGCGCTACTTCACCGTCTATGGGCCACGTCAACGGCCTGACATGGCCTTTCACAAGTTTATTCGCTCTATGCTAACGGCACAACCTATTATGATCTATGGTGATGGTTTACAATCACGTGATTTCACCTATGTGGGAGATATCGTCGCGGCCAATATTGCGGCAATGCAGCATGGGCAGGCGGGTGCGGTATATAATATAGGTGGTGGTACGCGGGTGACGGTGCGCGAAGTGTTGAGCATACTGGAGCGACTTGTAGAGGAGCCGGCTCGTATCAGTTATCAAGAGCGGCAGCTTGGCGATGCCATGCATACGGCTGCCGATACCAGCGCGGCACGTACTGATTTGCGCTTTCGTCCTGCGGTCTCACTTGAGCATGGTTTGCGCCGTGAGGTGGAATGGATGCGCGAGTTGTGCGGCTAACATGCATTTTTTGCAAGTGTGCCAACGGTCATGTGCTAGGAAAGGCATGACTGTTGGCGACAAACTGCAACCAAATCGCAACTTCTTAGTATCACTTCTGTAATATACGCTCTCTATACTGAGAGAAAAGACAGAAAATGGTCTGTTATGGCTCTATTTCCTGTGAGATAGTCATACTGTGGAGCAGGATCGCTCTTGTTAGGGAATAGAGTGTACTCGGTTGATAGGCAGATACGATCCATTTGTTCTTATACAAGAAGAATATATAAGGGAAGGCAATGGAAAAGCACGAACAACAGGCGCAGTGGCAGACGGCGTCGCAGAAAAAGAAACGATTTTCGTTGCCGATAGGTGTTCGGCTTTTCCTGGCTTTCCAGGTGATGATCTTGCTGGTTGGTATCATTGGTTTTGTCGCGCTGCAACAATTGAATACCTTGACAAGTAAGGCCAATGAACTGAATACGCATGATTTGCCGGAAGTGATCGTACTTGGGCATATTCGCACGCAGCTCTTTCAGGCGAAAGATGCAGAGTGGAATATTGTGTATTATCAGGCTTCCAATAATGCCAGTCAGCCGATGGTGAAGCCGATAGCGCCACCTGCGTCGTCTGCTCCTGCTAGTCCCGATAGCGGTGATGGATTGGCTCCTAGTAGGTTACCCCCGCTTCCTCTTAGTGCAAAGGAAGCACCGTCATCGGTTACACCGCTATTTACGACGGTCTCGCTAAGTTTTCAGAGCAAGGATAATAATGCCCCGACGCTTCCACAGTTAATCAGTAATTTGGACGTCATCTTGCGCGATCTGGCAAAACAGCGAGTAGCCCTGAATAGTTTTGAGCCGTCTGGGGCAGTTACATCACTCAAAGATAGTAAGACTGTGCGTATTATCGTTGATGGGATATCTCAGGCTGTCCAAATATTTGCCCAGATCAAACAGTTGGTTGCCCAGGGTAATTGGACGCAGGCGCGTCAGCTCTATACGAAGCAGCAGGAACCGCTTTTGACTACTATGCTGGATGCATCAGCGAAATTGCGTACATTAGAGCAACAAGAGACGACGGCTGATGCACAGACCGTGCAGCGCGATAGTAGTGAGGCAAGCTTACTGATCCTGGCGATTACGGCTGTTGCCTTGTTGCTCTCGATCTTGCTGGCGTTGCTCATCACGCGCTCACTGACGCGCCCGCTGTCGCAATTGCTGGTAGCCACTGGGACTATCGCGTCCGGTAATCTTGATTATGAAACGAAAATCATGCGCAATGATGAGGTTGGCAGGCTTGCCGTTGCTTTCGATCATATGCGCCTCAGTTTGCGCTCAACGATAGCGATGCTGGCTCTGGAACGGCGTCAGACACAAGCGATTATTGAAGCCAGCACGGATGGTGTGCTGCTCGTGGATGCGAAACGGCGTGTGTTGCAATGCAATCCTTCAGTAGTGCGCTTGAGC
Organism: Ktedonobacterales bacterium; assembly: GCA_027311145.1. Lineage (GTDB taxonomy): Bacteria > Chloroflexota > Ktedonobacteria > Ktedonobacterales > Ktedonobacteraceae > DTNP01. The sequence goes on along the minus strand of DAICZM010000011.1, from coordinate 19,301 downwards.
GGTTTATCGGTCACAGGAGCTGTTGGGAAACGCTGGTGCGAACTGTTCACGCCTGCTGCATCTCTAGATGAGGACGACAAAACGCATTTGAAACATTGTGTACTCTGTCAGTCCTGTCATCTGCCACACGATGGCGCCGCCGATAATGAACCGCTGGAACTGTGTATTCAGCGACCCGGTGGTCAGTTACGTTGGCTGACCTTCACCTGCTCACCACTGATTGTCGATCATCAAGAGCAGGGGCGTCTAGTGATTGATGTACACGATATTACGCAACATAAGCTGATTGAGCAGATGAAGACGGACTTTGTGGCGATGGTTTCGCATGAATTGCGTGCCCCCCTCACGACTGTCACTGGCTCGGTCGAGATGCTGAACACGCTTGATCCCCAGGAAGATGATGAGTCTTATCGTGAGGTGCTGAGCATTCTCAACCATCAGACGCGCCGCTTGCGCCAGGTGGTTGAAGAGGTGCTACAACTGACGCGCTTTGAAGCTGGCCGCCTGCCTGTGGATCTGCAACCGTTGCCGGTTGTCCAATCGATCTGTGAGTTCGTGGACGCGATGCATCGGGAGTGGGTAAACGAAGAGCGCGAGTTGACACTAGAAACAGCGATTGAGGAGACATCGGTGTGGGCCGACCGCAGTATGCTGGAGATCATTTTCAGAAATTTGCTAGATAATGCGCGCAAATATACACCAGCGCATACCCCTGTGACGATTACACTGTTGCCATCATCGCAATCGGAAGAGGTGCTGATCCGCGTTGACGATTACGGCCCGGGTATTCCAGAAGAGCATCTGGAGAGCATTTTCGAGCGTTTCTCACGTGGTACACAGACTTCTGCCAACTGGAATCGCGGCTATGGTCTGGGTCTCTATATCGCACGAGAACTATTGAGAGCGCATAATGGGCGAATATGGGTAGAAAACAGGCCCGAAGGGGGGGCCAGGTTTAATATCTGTTTACATGTGGTAGATGCTTTATCAATAGTTCATATGACTGACCCGCAGATGGAAACTATTCAGCGTCAGGAGATATTAGAGAATGAACGAGACTATTCTACTTATCGACGATGATACCGCATTGCTGCGTCTGGCAGAACTCAACCTGAAGAAAGAGGGTTATCGGGTTGTCTGTGCCGCGCATGGCATCCTGGGCCTGCAAATGATGGAGACGGAACGGCCCGCCCTGATCCTGCTGGATGTGAGTATGCCAAAACTTGATGGTTGGGAGACATGTCGCCTGATTCGTGAGATTTCAGATGTGCCGGTAATTATGCTGACTGGGCGTGATGATGAATTTGACAAGGCACGTGGGCTTGACCTGGGAGCGGACGATTATCTGACCAAACCATTTAGCTTTGTAGAGTTGCAAGCCCGCATGCGGGCAACCTTGCGACGGGCCAAGATGCCCTCGACTACTAAGAGTGCGCAAAAGAGTGGTATCTATCAAGTTGGGCCGTTGCTGATGGACGTGCCGATGCATCGCGTGACCCGCGATGATAAAGCAGTTGCGCTGACCCCGACGGAATTTCGTGTGCTGGAATACCTGCTACGCCATGTCAACATGGTATTGTCGCATCATCAGCTCTTAAGCGCGATTTGGGGAGCAGCGTATAGTGATGCGGTCGAACTGCTCAAGCCGACGATTAGCCGCTTGCGTCAGAAGATCGAGGAAGACCCCACGCACCCGCGCCTGATTCAAACCGTACACGGTGTGGGCTATCGTCTGATGCAACCGCCTACGGAAATGCCGAGGTAGCGTGCATCATCCACAGGAGAAGGCATGAAATTATTGCTTGTTAGGCATGGTGAAACACATGAAAATCTGGAAAAGCGGTATTTAGGGCAGAGAGATGTGCCATTGAATACACGTGGTGAAGAGCAGGCATATCAACTTGGTACGCAATTGAGGGATGAGTCGTTGGATGTGATTGTGACCTCGAGCTTGCAACGGGCACGTGCGACGGCAGCGGCGATTGCGCGTTACCACGATGTACCCGTCTATGAGGATGTTGATTTGCGCGAGATGGCACGTGGTGTGTGGGAGGGCCGCACACAAGAAGAAGTGAAAGCTGGTACACCAGACATCCTGGCATGCTGGAAGAAGACGCCTACGCGCTGCCAGATAGAGGGAGCAGAGACGCTTTATCAGGTGCGAGAGCGCGTGGTAAGTGCGTTAGAGCGTTGGCAGGCGCGCTATCCGCAGGGAACGGTTGTATGGGTGACGCATGCCGGTGTCATTCAGGTGTTGTGTTGCCATGTGCAGGGTGTACACCTGGATGAGTGGCGGCGTTTCTATCCAGCGAACTGTGCGGTGACAGCTTTGGCAGTATAAAAAGAATATCGCAAAAAAATTATCAATATTGTATACATCGTATTGCCCGATTTTCGGGCAATTTGTATAGATACACCACAACATCTCCCGTCTTATATGGTGATGAAGCTATTTAAATCATTGTGACGGAGAATCGTTGATGGTACATAAGAAAGAGCAAGAACAGACTTTCCAGCCGCATGTTGTGATAGTGGCGAGCAAGGCTGTTCTTTACTATGCGCGGGGCATTATCAAGGCGGAGATCTTGGTGGAGCAGATGCACGCGCTGCTGCTTGCCCAACCATTACCAGAGAGTAAACGGGCTATTGCTCAGCTTTGGTCGATGGCGCGCCGCTTGTGCGGGAGTGAACTCTATCAGGCTTGCCTTTCACATGAGATGGTTGTGCGCGAACAAGCCTTTGATGCGCTACATACCTACGTAGCATATATCCTTACGCGCTCTGGCTATGCGGATACCTTAGCGCAAGCGGGTCTTGCTGTCGAGGATGTCGTGCAGCACATCATTGAAATAGTGTTTACAACACTGGGGCATGCTGATAAACAAGGGCTGGATGAGCCAGCGGCTTTCTTGCAGTGGGTGCGTGTGATTGCTGTACGCCATGCCTGGGCGATGCTCAAAAAAGCGCAACAGGAGCCATGCCTGTCACTGGACGAGCAACTCGAACAGCATGACGAGCGGATGGTAGAAGGACTTAACATATGTATGACAGGGGATGATCCATTATGGCATGTGTTGCAACGCGAACAGGGGGAGACATTGCGTGATGCGATTAAGGCATTGCGCAATCCACGCCATCGGCTAGTGTTGCTCGCGCTTTATTTAGCAGATATGGACGCGCAAGAATTGGCGAATATCTTGCGCGTTCCTGTGCAGGACGTGTATCAGTGGAAGCACCGTGCAATCAAACAATTGCGTGCCCAGCCGTTGCTACAGGCGTTAGTGGAGGTTTAAAAGCCGCTTGGGCTGTTGCTTATCGGGTACAACTCTTGTATAGGGGTGGGGCGATCGTGAAAATTGCTCTGCTACTGGTCTGATATGTGCTGTCGTTGTAAGATACAATAGAATATATGCGCATAAAGATGGGTAGAAATAACAGCACAGGAGAGGAGAAGCCCCTTCGTGGAGATTCGTAAATTAGATCACGCGGCTCTATTAGTCAAAGATATTGAGCGGTCGCGTCGTTTTTATGGGAAAATTCTTGGTTTGGAAGAGATTCCGCGTCCACAGAGCTTTAGCTTTCCGGGCGCATGGTTTCGCATTGGCTCGCAAGAACTGCATTTGATTGGTGAGGCTGAAGCGGGACGCACGAAGCAAGTGCAACCGGGTGGCTATCGGCCCGATGAGTTGGAACGTGGCTATGGGGCACATATTGCCTTTGCCGTCAATGATTTGCAACTTGTACAGCAGCAAATGCGGTCAAACAAGATTGAAATTGTGGGTGGCCCACGTCCACGTGGCGATGGGGTGATGCAGATGTATGTCTGCGATCCCGATGGCTACGTTGTAGAGTTTTTTGTTTGGCCCACGATGAATTAGCTAGCGGTCTTCGTCCGAAGAAAGGAGTGAGTCATCAGGCATTTGGATGAGATAAGCAGGCATAAGGTCGGGCTGAAACCATTGGAGTTGCTGGTGTAGATGCACCACATCGCCAATGACGATGACGGCTGGTGAGGTGATGTGTGCTTGTCGAACTTGTTGGGCAATTGTTTCGAGTGTACCAATGATGCTTTGCTGCTCAGATGTGCTGCCCCACCGCACGACGGCGACAGGGGTGGTAGCAGCACGTCCTGCATACATCAGTTTCTCTGTGATGAGAGGCAGATTGCCAATGCCCATGAGCAGGATGATTGTGCCGTTGAGATGGGCGAGAGCTTCCCAATCGAACGCGCTTGCAGCGTCTTTCGTGTTTGCCGCGTGTCCCGTCACGACGGTGAATGCTGCCGCATACTCGCGGTGCGTGACCGGGATGCCCGCATAGGCAGGAGCAGCGAGCGCAGAGGTGATGCCGGGTATGACTTCCCATGCGATGCCGTGTTGGACTAACGCGGAGGCCTCTTCTCCCCCACGCCCGAAGACAAAGGGGTCGCCTCCTTTGAGACGCACAACTATTTTTCCGTCGCTGGCATACTGTACGAGAAGCTTGTTAATCTCTTTTTGCTTGAGTGTATGCTGACCTGCGCTTTTGCCCGCATAGATTTTCAGTGTCTCATGGTGTGTTTCGCGAAGCAGGGCGGGATGAATAAGATGATCGTAAATCACTACATCGGCGGAGCGCAATGCTCGCAGACCTTTGACGGTGATTAACTCTGGGTCGCCCGGGCCAGCACCTACAAGATAGACCTTGCCGGGCGATGCAGCTCTCGTCTGCTCATTGGTGGGTGGTGATGTATCTGGTTCATGCATCGAGAATAGATGGCCTCTTTTCTGTCTAAGGTAGCGGTTCACTATGCCGCGTCTATCAGGAGTGTATGGGTTAGCTCTATGCTGTGTCAAGTAGGTATTTGTGCCTGGGCATGAAGCGTTTGTCAGGCAATGGTCACTTTGTATGCACCTGTGTTATCAGACGTATAGGTGTCGCCAACTGCGAAATTCAGCGGACCACCAGGGGCATTGAGCGTAAATGTATAGACATGCGAGGGATTATAGGGTGGGATAGGGGAGACAAAATTGCCTGCCGGACCTCCGTTAATCCACAGTGTCCAGTTGTAGTATTGCGTTGGGTGCACTGGCGTAATTGGGTTGCCCGCGCTATCGGTATAAATGTAAAAGGCGTCCGAGTATTGAGAGGCTGATGCCTGCCCTATGCCTGAGATGGTAATGGTAATCGTTCCATGATAGCTGTGCGTGGTCTGTACGCCAGAGGTTCCATTCACAAATGGCACGATCACAACCTCTTGTGGTGGCACAGAAGCCGTCGCGGTTGCGCCCGCGCTGACCGTGGCCGTAGCATTGCCATCTGTGATGACAATAGCGGTAGCAGTGGCATTGGCATTATTTATTGCTACCGCAGTGGCGCGGGCATTTGTGATAGCGATAGCCGTCGCGGTTGCGTTCTCATTGTCATTGTTCGTTGCTGTTGTCGCAGTTGTATTGGCATTTGTGATGGCGATGGCAGTAGCTTGGCTAACGGCGGTGGCAGTCGCAGATGTGAAGGTAATACCCGCTATAGCAGTTCCTCCATGTGTAGGGGAAGACTGGGCATGATGACTTGGTGTGGCATCCGCGCTACGCAGAATAGCCGAAGAAAGGCCATTTGCCTGTACCGCTTTGTTTAGGGTTGAATAGAAGAGCAGACTGGTGCTGCCAAGAATGACAAAAATGATCAGCGCGATTAGCAATAATCGCTTGTTTATTGGCGCAAGCACCCTAGAACGCGCCACAATTGGGGGGGAGAGACTGGGCAGAGCAAAGGCCTCGGCCTGCACTGGTACTGGCAGGACCGTCTCTGATGCTAACAATACTGGTGTGGGTGCAGGCAAAATGGTCTCAGCGGCCTGGATGGAGGGTGGTATGCTTCGCTTGCGTTTAGGCGTTGCAGGCAACGTATTGTCAGCAGGAAAGGTCTGCTCAACAAGAACCTGCTGCGCAAGTAACGTTGGTTTAACGAAGGTTGGTTGATCGTTCGCCAGCACTGACAGCACGGTCTGGGCATCTCTATCCTGATGTAAAAGTGCTTGTTGGAAAGCGTCAGCGAAGTCCGCAATCGCAAGGAAACGCTCTTCCGGTTTTTTGGTCAGTGCGCGTAGGATGACGCTATCGATGGCTGGTGAAATACGCGTATGATAGGCACTGGGTGGTTTAGGAGGTGTGGCAAAATGATTGTGCATGATTTGCTCCATACGTCCACGAAATGGTGGTTGTCCAGCGAGCATTTCATACGCCATAATTGCCAGCGCATACTGGTCAGAGGCAGGCACGGGCTGACCTTCCCATTGTTCGGGAGCCATGTAGGTAGGTGTACCACGAATAGATTGGCTGGTACTGGAGGTAGCAGTAATCAGGCGTGCAATGCCAAAATCCGCAAGTAGTACATCGGGAAGATTAGGAGTTTCTTTGCGTGCGCGCACGAGGAAATTAGAGGGTTTGACATCCTGATGAATGATATTGTGATCGTGCGCGTGCTGTAGGGCACTGGCCGCCTGTTGGATAAAATGAGCAACGCTCTCTATGGGTAGCAGTTGGCCCTCGCTGTGCTGGCGTGTCCAATCGAGCAGGGAACCTTCTGGCCGATAGGGCATGACGAGATAGATCAGGGTAATCGTATTCAGTTGCTCTTCGCCATAGCCAAAGAGAGGAAGAATATTGGGATGATCTAAACGCGCAATTGCCTGCGCTTCTCGCCGGAAGTGGCGGGCAGTATCTTCTGCTGCATCGCCTGTTATATAGAGGCTTGTTTCGGCCTGGATAATTTTAATGGCAACCTGCTGTTGGATACGGGTATCTTCTGCCAGATAAACATCACCCATGCCTCCACTCCCGATAATATGTAAGAGTTGATAGCGATCTATGCGCTGTCCATTGAGTGCCATCTGTCCCCCTTCTCTGCAAAATATAATGTTTATAGATATATATTTTCCCTCTCAAAACCTTGTGTATTGTAGCATGCAAAGGCTGAGTTGGAAATAAAAAAAGCAAAAGTCATATTGCACTCCATGTTACAGAGCATCTGGTAAAAGAGATGAAGTGTGGCATGCGAAGGTATAGCGACACTTCATTTCTTTTAGCAGATGCTCTGTTTTGCCTTATAGGCTGAAGGCGTAGAGGTAGCCATCAGTTGAATTACAATATAGCCATCCGTTGACGACAATGGGTGAGCTATCAATGTAATTCCAGACGATACCGACGGTCTCTCCTGGTTGGTAGCCTTGACATGATACCGTGACGAGCTCTCCCGTTGGGCCTGATGTTTGTTGCAGAGCCATACTAGGAGCGACAACAGTAAAATTCGTCGTCGTGCTGATTTTGCTGGTTTGGCCTGTGATGGTGAGTGGGTAAATGCCGGGAGCCGTTCCAGCGGGAATCATGGAAAAATATACTACTATCTCACAAAACTCAACAGTGCAAAAATGCCAAAGAGCAGAATAATGATGCCTGAAACGCGATTAATCCAGTGTAGCCACATGGGCGCAAGTTTGATACGCAAGATGCTCAGACTGCTTGTGAGAATAATCCACCAGAGCGTTGAGCCAAGAAAGACGCCGGCAACCACGAGAACGGATGCGCTGGTGCTGTTTATCCCTATGCCGATGCCTGCGAAGATGGCGGCAAACGAAATGATGGTCAATGGGTTGGTGAGTGTGAGCAGAAAGGTTGAGAGATACATGCTAGAGAGATTGGTTGCCTTCGCGCGGGCTGCACGCTCTGCAGGCGGCGTCAGCAAAGTTCGGATGCCCAGATAGATCAAGAATAAACCGCCAATCACGTGAATCCACAGTTGCAGCCTGATCAGCAGTGTTGTCACTACTGTTATCCCAAAGGCAGCTATGCTGCCATAGCAGCCATCGGCACTTGCGATGCCTAAACCTGAAATGAGGCCGGCAAGAAAGCCCTTGTGAATTGTCCGCTGGATGCATAAGGTACTCATGGGACCGACTGTTGCGGCAATAGAAAATCCGATTACTAGTCCGCGCACAAAAAAGGCAATGTTCATATTGTTGCTCCTGATGCTGAGTAGGTGGATGAATGCATAAAAAATGCCAGACCTTACAATTTGAAGGTCTGGCAGTGAAGCGTGTCTATTGCTTCTGTTTAGGAGGCGCGAAGAAGTACGCGAAGCGGACCAGACCTATCAGGTTGCTGGTGTGCTTGCTGCTGAACTATGCTCTGTTTTAGAGCGCATATTGTATTTCTGCTAGCCATTTCAGAAATTCCTCGCGTCACATCTGGGAAACACTTAATTTCAGTATAGCATACTTGCTTATAATAGAGCTGTCAAGTATGACAATATACGGATATACAATATACGGATATACAATATACGGGTATACGGGCTTTCCAAAATTTGGGATATACTATGAAAAAAAGAGAAGGAAAAGCAAATGATACAATCAGAAAATCCACAGAGCTTGATCGCGTTTTTACGTAAACTACGAGCCGTGCGGCAGTTCCGTGCGGAGAAGCTTCCACAAGATGCGATTGACGCTATTCTCGATGTCGCCCGCTGGTCAGGCAGTGCGAGCAATCGCCAACATTGGGAAATTGTCGTGATCCAGCAGCGTAGCACACTACAAGCCCTGGCAGCATGCGAAGGCTACGCAAAGCACCTCGCTGGTGCAGCCCTGGGCATTATCTTGGTAATGGCGGGAGAACCTGGTCTGGAAGAGCAAGAGACGTATGATGAAGGCAGGCTGAGCGAACGGCTGATGTTAGCTGCCGAAGCCTATGGCATTGGTTCTTGTATTGGCTGGCTGAGAGGACAGGGCGTGCAGGAGGCCAAGACCTTGCTCGGTATTCCACAAGAGCGACTTGTGCGCACGGCTATTTCTTTTGGCTATCCCGACGAGGAAGCACGACGGGCGCGTCCGAAGAATGTACATGCTCGCAAACCACTCTCTGAAATAGTGCATTTTGAACGATATGCATAGAGAGAGACTGCAAACTCACGGTGTCTCATCTGGGATGAAATAGATAAATGAAGCCCGTTCTAAATTGGATTGTTTCAGAACGGGCAATTTGTAACATCCTTGAGTGAGACGCGCCCGCCTATATTCTTTCCGCCCTGGTACTGAAGCAGGAAGTCGTGTGCCATAATAATGATAAGCGAACAAGCTGTTCGGATACGGCCTTCACAAGCAGCGGAGGAAGAACGCATTATGGTCGATCAAATCCGTCCGGGACGACAGGAAAATCTAGCAAGCGATGTGCAGCGTGACTATGCCTACTATAAAGAGGTTTTCGCGGGTCGTCCGCTGCCGTTGGCATACCTCGATCTGGACCTCCTCGCCCAGAATATTCAGCAGGTCGTGGCTCGTGCGGCTGGCAAGCGCGTGCGTCTCGCTTCCAAGTCCATTCGCAGCATTGCCGTGCTGCGGCGCATTTTAGCAGCAGACGCCAGTTTTCAGGGCATCATGTGCTTTACCTCGCGCGAGGCAGTCTTTCTCGCCAAACAAGGCTTTAGTGATCTACTGATTGGCTATCCGGCCTGGAATGCTCACGATCTCGCGGCGGTTGCTCAGGCGACCGCTGAGGGCGCGTCGATTACTTTGATGGTTGATAGTGTGGAGCATGTCGAGCAGGTTGAGACCATCGCGCGCCAGTATCAGGTACGCTTGCCAGTGTGTCTCGAAATAGATATGTCGCTCGATATTCCAGGTTTGCATTTTGGTGTCTGGCGTTCGCCCATTCATCAGCCACAGCAAGCGCGGCCCGTGCTTGACAAAATCACCCATTCAGCGCACGTCTGGCTAGATGGACTGATGGGCTATGAAGCGCAGATCGCGGGCGTTGGCGATAACGTTCCTGGTCAGGGAGCGAAAAACGCGATCATCCGACGCTTGAAGCAACGTTCTTTACACGATGTCGCCAGACGCAGGGCGGGACTGATTGAACTGGTTGCCGCATATGGCCTGTCGCCGCGCTTTGTCAATGGTGGCGGCACGGGCAGTATCGTCACAACACGGGAGGAAGCAGGCGTGACAGAGATTACCGTCGGCTCAGCCTTTTACGCGCCCATGCTCTTTGACCTCTATCGTGATTTCCACTATCAACCCGCTGCTGGCTTCGCTCTTGAAATCGTGCGCCACCCTCAACCCTCTATCTATACCTGTTTGGGTGGTGGCTATATTGCCTCTGGCGCGGTTGGACCCGAAAAACTGCCCCAACCCTACTTGCCACGCGGAGCCAAACTTGACGGACTGGAAGGCGCGGGCGAAGTCCAGACGCCAATTCGCTATCATGGCGCAACTCCGCTCCATCTGGGCGACCCAATCTTTATGCGCCACAGCAAAGCGGGCGAACTGTGCGAACGTTTCACGCATCTGCTGCTCGTCACACAGGGAACGATTGAGTCCGAGGTAACGACTTATCGCGGCGACGGGCAGTGTTTCTTATAGTCAAAAACTGCACACTATTCCGCTCAAATTTATTTTCATCTGGCAAATTTATTCATCAGGAGGGGCATTATTTTATGGGAACGGTCGAACGCTGGAGTAATTGGTCTGGCTCTGTCACGGGAACGCCTCGCCAGTTTTTCAAGCCGCAAAGTATCGACGAATTGGCGCGCGTGATTGGCGACTATGGGCGCGCTGGACGGCTTGTGCGCGTCGTTGGCGCGGGTCATTCGTTTGTGCCACTGGTGCAGACCGATGACGTGCTGGTTTCTCTGGATGCCATGCAAGGTGTTGAAACCATTGATGCCGCTGCTGGCACGGCAACAGTGCTGGCTGGGACACGTCTGCACATGTTGGGCAACGCGCTGCATGAGCAGGGGGTGGCGCAAGAAAACCTGGGCGATATCGATGTACAGAGCATCGCCGGAGCTATTAGTACAGGAACGCATGGCACGGGCGTCGGCTTTGGCACGCTGGCAACGCAAGTTGAAGCTCTGACACTGGTAACGGCGAGCGGCGAAATTCTGGAATGTTCGCCTGAGCGCAACGCCGATATTTTCAAGGCTGCCCAGGTCTCGTTAGGCACGCTCGGCATTATCGCGAAGGTAAAACTGCGCGTGGTTCCCGCGCAACGTTTGCATTATCGCAGCATGAGCCAAAAACTCGATCAGTGCCTGGAAAATCTGGAACAGTATAAGCGGGAAAACAGCCATTTTGAGTTTTTCTGGTTTCCGTATACAGAGGGTGTGCAGGCCAAATTTCTCAATGAGACAACGGAGCCAGTCAGTGAAAGCAACCTCTGGGCCGATTTTAACAGGATTGTGCTGGAAAATGGTGTGTACTGGCTACTGTCGGAGGCGTGTCGTCTCGTGCCATCGCTGAGCAAGACCGTCGCGCAGATTTCGGCGCAATCCATCGCCAGCATTGACGAAGTCAACTACAGTCATCGTCTCTTTGCCACGCCGCGCATGGTACGTTTCCAGGAAATGGAGTATAACGTTCCTGCTGAGCATTTTACAACCGTTCTGCGCGAAATTCAGCAATGCATCGCACAGCAGCAATTTCAGGTCCATTTCCCTGTCGAGTGCCGTTTTGTGCGCGCCGACGATATCTGGCTCAGTCCGGCCTATCAACGTGACTCGGCCTATATCGCTGTTCACATGTATCGCGGCATGCGCTACCATGCCTATTTCAGTGCTATCGAGGCGATTTTCAGACGCTATAATGGACGCCCCCACTGGGGCAAAATGCACACGCGCACCGCTACTGAACTTGCCACGCTCTACCCGCGCTGGCCCGATTTTCAGCGCGTGCGTGCCGAACTCGATCCGCAAGGTGTCTTCCTCAATGGCTACCTGCACTCCCTCTTTGGCGTTGATGAAGCCGCAATAAACGATGTGTCGCCATCTGTAGGGACCGATGTATCGCGTCCGCGAAACGATGTGTCGCCATCTGTAGGGACCGATGTATCGCGTCCGCGTAACCTGGAGAATGCCCATGAGTGATGCAACCTCTGCTAACGAGGCGACAAAAGTTGTTCAACTGCGCCGTAACGCGCTTGGCCTGCGCCACGCCATTGTCATCTCGGTCGCGGTCATGTCGCCTGCCGCCTCGGTCTTTTTCAATACCATCCCTCAGGCGGGTCAGGTGGGCGCGGCGATCCCGCTCTGTTACGTGATCGGATTTGTACTGGCTCTCTTAGTGGCGAACCAGTACAGCGAGTTCTCACGTGAACTCCCGTCCAGTGGCTCGGCCTACACCTTTGTCACGGAAGGACTGGGGCCACATCTTGGCTTTATTACGGCCTGGGTGGGCCTGATCGCTATCCTGCTCGGTGTGCCCTATTCGTTCGTGCTGCTGGGAGCGAACATGCAGGCTCTTGCCATGCGCTGGTTTGGTCTCAACTTGCATTGGAGCTTCTGGTTTGTGCTTGCATTAGGGCTGGCCTTCGCGCTCTGCTACTGGGGTATCCGCGAGTCGCTGAACGTAGACCTGACCTTTCTCGCCTTTGAGATGGGTATCTGTATCGTGTTGGCAATCATTGTACTCTTTCACGTTGGGCAGCAGGGCGGCCTGACTGTTGCACCATTTACGCTCAGTGTCATTCCACGCGGAGGTGATATCACCGTTGGCATCGTGTTAGCGGTTCTCAGCTACATTGGCTTTGAGTCAGCGGCGGCACTTGGTGAAGAGACGCGTGATCCGCATCGCAACATCCCACGTGCCGTCTTTGGCTCGATGATTGTGGTCGGCCTTTTCTATGTCTTGATGGCCTATGTGGGCACTGTAGGCTATGGCATCGACAAGATGGTCAGTGGTTTTGCCAATGATCCCGCGCCATTCGACACGATTAGCCGCCACTATAGCGGGCCAATCCTGGTCGTGTTGATTGATCTGGTGGGCATTTTTTCCTTCTTCGGGGCCGCGCTGGCAATCATCAACGGTGGGGCGCGCATCCTCTACACCGTCGGGCGCGATGGTCTTTTACCGCCCTGGATGGCCTGGCTGCACCCCACGCGCCAGACGCCTGTAGGCTCGATTACCATTTTATGCACCTTTGGCCTGGTCATCGGCATCATCTTGGGTTTTGTGATGACGCCAATTGGTGCGTTTGGCTTTCTGGGCACGCTCGACGCACTCTTTGTGCTAATTATTTACGCATTGGTCTCGATTGCCTGCATCCGCTTTTTCTGGCGCAAGCGGCGCGCGCAGTTTCGTCTAGTGCGGCACGGCATTATACCCGCCCTCGGCACGCTGCTGATCCTGGGCATTTTCGCCCTCGTCGCCATCGCACCCTCGCCGCCACCACTGAACCTCATTCCTATCGTCATGGGTGTCTGGCTGCTGATAGGCGTGATCTTGCTCTTTGTCCTGCGGCAAAAACTTGTCGCGCCGGAGAAAAGTTAATGTCTCGGTTATTGATGCATTTGGTCCGCAGTAGAATGCCAATTTCTACTGTGGTTTTGTCCAGACAATGGAGTATCGCCAAAACAGATGTCTTCTCACACGTGCCCCTGGCAGATGCGTCTGGCATATCTGATGCACCTGGGAAAGTGTCAGGTAGGAATCGTGGGCGATATGTTCCTGCATTGCTGCTCGTGCTTCAGGCGACGCAGCAGGATAGCGACTATTCTTAACGCGCTGCATAAGTAGATTCATGGAGATGGCGATCAGATTGACATAAAGATCAGAGAAACGCATCTTGTAAATATCAAGTATGGCGAGCGTACCACCTTTCGCCAGGGCATCTTTCATCTTGGGCAGGATTACTTCCATTGGCATATGATGCAGAGTGGCAATTGAAACAATGTAATCAAACTGTTCGGGTGAAAAGGTTCGTGGCAATACATCAGCTACGTCAAAGTCAATGGTGGTAAAGTCGGTGGAGCGCTCACACGCCAGTTTTATTGTCTGCGCAGAAAGATCGAGCGCAAGCACATGTTCTGCCTTCGATGAGAGTAGGCGAGCGAACTCGCCAGTCCCACAACCGATCTCTAAAGCATGTGTACAGCGTGCAGGAACCTGTTCTAACAAAAAGCGATGGTAGTGATTGTTGTGATTCCAGCGTTTATCGGTGTTTTCGCTGGAAAGCTGTGCAATGCGATCAAAATCTGCTTGAATCATTCCCATATCAATATGTGCGCTCATGTGCATTAGCTCCTTGCTTTTTATATCACTCCTCGCTGAGGGATAGCCGATTTATTGAAGGAAGGCAATGTGGTAGATGTGTAAAGCGTTAGTTGTCACGTTTTCGTGTCCAATATGCATCCATTTCGGTATCTGCTTTTTGCGATAATGCATGGTTTCTTGTGCGTTGTTAGCGCGTGAAAATGCTTTGGGGCAGGAATGCGCCGATCAGCCAGTTGGGGGCGTCCACGATCTCGCAGATTTTCAGGTCGACGGCGACGCTGCACAGCATGTAGGCATCGGCTCGTGAGAGACTATAGGTGTGCTGGAGATGGTCGATCATGTGGCGAATAGCCTTGCGCGCAGCTTCCATCAGGTCGGGCGCGATACCATCGGTGACGTAATACGGTGCGGTATTTGTGCGTGGCGTGAGCGGGCCTGCGGTCATAAAGTGTGGCTCATTTACGGGGCGATCCTTGCGAACGGTCAGACGAACGCTGGCGCGCATGGGCGTTTCAATCGCGGTCCCGCAGACCTCGCCATCGCCCTGGGCCGCGTGACCGTCGCCGATTGAGAAGAGTGCGCCTGGCACTTCAACGGGTAGATAGAGATGCGCGCCAGTCGTCAGGTGGCGCGTGTCCATATTGCCGCCATGCCGATAGGGGGGAATGGTCGAGTGGGCGCCCGCTAGAGAAGGGGCAAGGCCAATTTCGCCACAGAAGGGAGCCAGCGGGATGCGAATCCCAGGCGCGAACTCTGCCCAGCCGTCTGCTCCGCCTTCAAGATGCCAGATTTTGATGGCTGGCTCGGTAAACTCGTCCGCTAGCAGGCCAAAGCCTGGAATGATGGCTGTCCAGCCCCACTCGGCTGGCTGCAAATCCAGAAATTCGACCTCTAGTGTATCGCCAGGAGCCGCGCCTTCAACATAAATAGGGCCGTTGACCTGATCGACACGCGCAAAATCGAGCGTGCGAATCGCTGCTACCGTGCTGTCCGCGCCAATCTGACCGCACGAGGCATCCAGTAAATCGAAAGAAATAGTTTCGCCTGATTGTATAGTCGCGATGGGGGTAATCCTATTATGCCATGCCACATGCCACTGGTCACGATGGACGTGAATCGTGCGGCCTGAATGTGGAATGTTCGTCATTAGTTGTTTGTGCCTTTCTCTTCTTTAAGAAACTTCACCTGTGCCGATTTGTCTCTGTCATGTGAGGTATTGTGGTCAGCAATGCCAAAAGGAATGACAAACACAACATATTTCCTCTATTATAGCGCACCATTTGCTGCTCGACTTCTTTGTGAGCATTTGCTATAATCAGCTCAGTCATTGACGAGTTCTGTAAGCATAGAAATACTATCAGGAGCAAGGCTATGAATCTGTGGGACTCCGTACATCGCGGTCTGGAAAAGGCTTCACAGGAAGCTGGCCGTATTGCGCGTATGCAACGCTTGCGCACCGTTGCTGATGGGCTGGCGCGCCAGATGCAAGGGCAACACACGCTGATGGTTGACAGGCTGATGGAGTTGTTTGCTAGTGGGCGTTTGACACAACCAGAAATGCTTACGTTGTGTCAGGAATTTGCCAGTATGCAGCAGCAGATGGCGCAGCTTCAGCAGGAACTCAAACAACTGCAAAGTGCAAGTGGGCCAGCTGGTCAGCCAACAGGCATCGCGGGGGCGAGTGGTGAAGAGCCTATTGCACCCGTGTTGCCTCTTTCTATGCATCAGGCTACTGGTGAGCATTTTACGCCTATTCCGCCGCCGCCACCTGCTGAGGCCGTGTTGACTACAAGTGGATTAGAGACCGTCCTTAATACCGCGCAGGCTGACATACCCGCGGTATCGGCAGACGCAGTGCGCTACTGTCAGGTCTGCCATGTAGAATTGCTTGCCGGTCATGCTTTCTGTCATCAGTGTGGTACAGCAATCAATGCGGCAGATATTGCGCCGCCGACCGTGAGAAGTGGAGCTGAGCCAATATTTTCGGAGGAGACTGTCAGGTCACAAGATGTAGATGGCTAGAAAATGAGTTATGTAAATGAATAGAATGACCATTCGTGGTGCGGAATATCCAGTTAAAAAGATATTTAGCGATGATTTTGTGTTTACTATTCCGCGCTATCAGCGTGCCTATGCCTGGACAACCGAAGAGTCTGAAGAATTGTTGCACGATTTGATGAAAGCGATAGGGGAACCTAAAGATAAAAATAAAGACTCGGTAGAAGACCTTGCCCCGTATTTTCTAGGTAGCATTGTATTGATTAAAGGTGATGCACCTGATGCGCAGATTATTGATGGTCAACAGCGTATTACCACACTAACGATGCTGCTAGCGGCATTACGCAGCATGATTAAATCAGAGTATGTTGATAGTCTCACCGCGTTTTTGTGTGAAAAAGGCAACGTCATTACAGGGACGCCCACGCGCTATCGCCTTCGTGTGCGTGAGAGCGATGTACCATTCTTTCAGAAATATATTCAGGATGAGAGTGGTATTGAACGCTTAAAACAGGTAAAAGATGATGAGATAAAATCAGAGAGCCAGCGTAACATGCGCGATAACACGCTCGGCTTTGTTAATGCATTACAGACACTTCGTGAAGACTATCTCACTGCCCTGACGCAATTTATTATTAACCGTTGTTTCCTGGTTATCGTCGCTGTTGATGCCCCAGAGATCGATTCCGCGTATCGCATTTTTTCTGTCTTGAATAGTCGTGGTCTTGACCTTTCATACTCTGATATTTTGAAGGCTGAAATTATTAACGAGCTGCCGTTAGCGCAACAGGATGAGTATGCGAAAAAGTGGGAGGAGAAAGAGATACTGTTAAGCAGTGAAGCCTTTGAGGACCTTTTTTACAATCTGCGTGCAATTTTTGCCAGAGGACGTTTGCGCAAGGGGTTGGTAGAAGAATTCCATCAATATGTCTATCCAGGTCCGCGTGAGAAAAAGTTAACACCTCAGCAATTTATTGATGAGTGTCTGGTACGCTACGCGGACGCGACGAACTACATTCTCAAGGCAAATTTTCAGCGGCGCGGCGCGGAAAAAGAAGCTGCAGTAATCAATACGATGTTCAAATGGCTCAACAAGCTTGATTACAATCGCTGGATGCCGCCCGTGCTATACTATTTCTTCGAGCATTGGAAAGAATCGGCTGAACTTGTGCGTTTCTTGACTGATCTGGAACGCCTGATTGTCTACTTTGTGATGTGTCGTGTTCCACCTTTTAAGCGCATGGATCGCTATTGCCTGCTGTTGGAAGCAATTTATCGCGGAGATAATCTGTACGTAGCCAATTCACCGCTGCAACTCACCAGTAGTGAGTGCCGCGAGTTGCTACGCGGATTGGAAGGCAATCTCTATCTTGCGCATCATATCTGCAAATATATCCTCTTGCGTCTGGATGAGAAACTCTCCGAGGGGGTGGCATCCTATGAGTATCAGTCTGTGACGATAGAGCACGTGTTGCCGCAGCGTCCCGCCCCTGAGAGCGAGTGGCTCCGTCATTTTCCTTCCAGAGATATGCGCGATCGCTACGTCCATCGTCTGGGCAATCTGGTTTTGCTCTCGCGTGGCAAGAATACGCAAGCGGAAAACTTTGATTTTGAGCGTAAGAAACGTGATTATTTTAGTTCGGCTGGCGGTGTTTCTCCGTTTGTAATCACGACACAAGTAATTCGTCATATGCAATGGACACCGACGATCATTGAGCAGCGCCAGGAAGAACTGCTAAAGGCGGCGAAATCACTCTGGCGACTCTAAGCAAGAATGCATTATCTTCTAGAGACAAAAGATTAAAAGCCTCCGCGTGAGTGGATGATCTGCCCCGTAATCCACGCAGAGGCATCACTGGCTAAGAAGGCGATCAGGCGCGCAGCGTCTTCTGGCTGCCCAACACGCCCAAAGGGAGCTTGCTTCTCAAGCCTCTTCTTGAGTGTTGGGTCTGCGCTAAGCCAGCCGGTATCGGTCGGTCCTGGGTCAACGGCATTAACGGTAATACCACGGTTGGCAACCTCGGCGGCGAGTGTGACTGTAAAGGCTTCTATCGCGCCCTTTGTAGCGATATAAGGGATCTTACCAGGCATTGCGGCTACACTCTGTCCAGAGGTCAGGTTAATGATGCGCCCACCAGATGCTTGCGAGAAACGGCGCGCAAATTCTATGCTCAGCAGCATCGGACCGCGCATATTTACTGTGTAGTAGGCATCAATCATTTGTGCGTCAATTTGGTCAAACGTGATATCAAGTGGGTCATTAGCGGCATTGTTGACAAGGATAGAGGCGGGACCGAGTTGTTTTTCTACCTCGTCCATAATAGCTGTTGCAGCCTGTAGCTGGCTCAAATCTGCTTCTATGCCTATCGCTCGAACGCCCATCGTATGCAGTTCTGCAAGAAGCTGATGCGTATCATTCTCCTCTGTTGTATAGAGTATCTTGTCATGCGCGTTCCATGTGGTAAAGAGGATATCGATCTGCATCGCGGCTAATGCCCGACAGATAGCAGTGCCAATGCCGCGACTGCGACTGGCTCCCGTGACGATGGCGATAGGGTGTGGTTTCTCTGTTTGCACGATAGGCTCTCTTCCACTTATTCGCCTTTTTCTGACTCGACGAGGCGCAGGCGTACCTCTTGCTGATAGCTGATTAGGGCCCATTCCAGATGTGCCTGCATTTCCTGCGCTGCGCGTTCTGGCTGGCCGTCTTGAATGGCGGCAAAAATGGCCTCGTGTTGACCCGCATTTTTGAGTAGAGTCTCTTGGGTGCGACCTGAGGCCAGTTTGAATACCCAGTCTTGCATGCGTGTGACGGTGGCAACTGCCGAGGCTAAAAATGGGTTGCGCGATGCCTCGGCAATGGCTTGATGAAAAGCTGCATCACCCTTGTAGAAAAGTTCGCGCTGCTCGCTTCTGGCCCCTTCGAGGTTGAGCATCACGGCGTCGCGCACGGCATGTAGTTCGCGTAGTGTGATGCGTTCAGCCGCGAAACGGGCGGCGGGCACTTCGATCAGTAAACGAAACTCATAGATGTCGTTGCCAAGCGTGGGGTCAATCAGAAGTGAAGAATCCAGCACAATCGGAGCTGACGACGGTGTTTTCTGGGCAACATAGAGGCCACTGCCTTTGCGTGTATAGACCTGACCCGTAGCGGCGAGGGCTTTGACCGCTTCACGAACGACCGTGCGGCTCACACCGAGCTGTTCGCCAAGCTCATGTTCTGTTGGTAGCCGATCATCTGCTTTTAAGCCTGATGTGGCAATCAGATCAACTATTTTCGTTG
>DAICZM010000119.1:3548-11367 GCA_027311145.1 Ktedonobacterales bacterium | reverse complement strand
CCCTACTAGCACATCAATACCCATCCCATAAGCTCAGCACGCTCTCCCTACAAGATCCTCTATAGCAACCCACTACGGTTTTGCGCAAACAATTCTTCCCTAGATACAGTGGTGTGCTATACTAAAGCTGTGCCGACAGGAGCCTATCCTGACGTATCAATAAAAGGAGAAATCACCATGACCGTTGCAGAAACTTTCGAGACCATGAAGACCCTATTTAATCCATCCGCAGCCGCAGGCATGAATAAGACCATTCAGTGGAATATCAGCGGCGAAGATGCCGGCCAATGGGCCTTCAAAATCGCTGAACAAACCTGTGAACTGATCGAAGGCGGCGTCGAAAAAGCTGACCTCACGATGTCCATGTCCGATAAGGATTGGATCGCCATCGCTGAGGGCAAGCTCGACCCCATGAATGCCTTCATGATGGGCAAAGTCAAGACACAAGGTGACGTCATGCTTGCCATGCGCATCCAGCAGATTTTCCCCACCTCACACTAATACAGATCAAGCTCTCCATACATAATGTGCGTGAAACACTCCTTGTTTCACGCACGTAATTTTTCAGATATATCTCGCCCTCTCTCATTCTACGCTCATCCCTACATGCACATGTACGCCCGGCAAGCAAACCAACAGCGTAGATTTTCACAGGCAGATATGCTATACTTTTGACAAGATGGTCTCTCTTGGTCAAATCAGACAGACATAGCACGCACAATAGACGGCAAATAGGCCGTAGAAAGGCGTTAGCAATGGCAATCAGACGTGAAGAGCTACATCCACACCTGCAACACCTCAATGGCATGCTAACAACGCACGAAGCCGCAAAACAACTCGATCTCAGCTATTGGCACTTTATGCACCTCGTCGAAGCAGGACGCATCCCCGGCATACGCATCGTTGATCGCTGGCTCTTCTCCCCCGCTGACCTCGCCCACTACCGACGACAGAAATATGGTCAGCTAGAAGATATGGCGAATATAGCCCTCAACAATCCCACTATTTCACTCACCGAACGCCAGGCCAATATCTGTCGCTATCTCCTCGCAAATGAACGCCCCTCCTCAATCGCGCGCAAACTCCAACAATCCCGTCAAGCTGTCCACGCACAGATTGCCCTTATCAAAGAGAAAATTGCCCGTCTCACCTGATCTAAGCAGCTTAGGCAGAAAAACAATTGTTGTATTTTTCCATATCATCTCCCTTAAAGCTCTTCAATTGCAACACTAATAAAGATTTACTACATGATTGCCTCGACCTAGAGATCAAGTGCCACGACCTGTTGCCGCTCAGACGATGCTAAAGCGGCAGTGAAAAGCAGGTGACTCGCATATGTTTCCTCAGGAGTCACACAATACAACGGTTGTCGCATATCCGTGCGATGGACAAGTTCATCGCAGAAAGCGGCCCACATTTGCAAGATCGAGTCAGAGAAACCAAATTCAAAGATGTCGCCCGTGATGCTCGGATAGGCCGAATGATAAGGCATATCCACACTCTGCCACACTTGCTCTGCGCCAGGCGTATAGGCAAGCCAGCGCAGTGTCTTAGGGTTCTTAGTACTAAACTCAACCGAAAGCGAAGTGCTAATGACACGTAAAAACCAGGTATTGGCATGTCCAGGAGCGATACGTTTCGTCGAGAGCGTCATAGGGAAAGACTGCTGCTCGTTGACTACATCACAAGCGAGGATAGCATTATCCCATGTATCACAGGGAACCATCTTCCCCTCTCCATCAGGTCGCTCCGGCACGATATTAGAGAGAAATGCACGCACATTGCGTGGCTTCCAACCAAAACGCAGTGGAAGATGCAGTACATGCATACCAAGATCGCCCATACATCCATAGATCCCATTTGTGCTAGCGCGTCGCTTCCAGTTAATCGGTTTGAGTGGATTGAGATCACTACTATGCCAGAAGCCCGCCTCAACCTCCACAATAGTACCCAAACGTCCTTCGCGCACCCATTGAGCCAGCCGATAGGCACCCGGGAAAAAAGGCATCTCGGAAGAGCTACGCACTAAGAGTTCTGGATGCTGTCGGATCACCTCAAGAATAGACTTGTTTGCTTCCAGATCAATACCGAAGGGTTTTTCTCCAAGCAAATGTTTGCCTGCCCAAATGATCTCTCGATAGACTTGGGCGTGCAAATGATGTGGAAGCGCACAGTAAATAGCATCAATTTCTGGATCATCCAGCAGTTGGTGATAATCGTTGGTGGCAAGACGCAGATCAGGGATAGCTTGTTCAAACCATGCAACAGCCTTTGGGTTCACATCACACACTGCCACAATCCTCGGTCGAACATCCATATCAAGCAAGTGACACCAACGGGCCGCAGCACTGGCAAACTCACGTCCCATCAACCCACAACCAATAATCCCAAAACGTATTTCTTGCATACTCATGCAACCGTTCCTCTCTCCAGGCACATGCGAAACGAGCTTATTTATCATGCAAACAAATGATTAGCAGTGATTAAATTTGATTATTTACAAGTATACTTTCTTTTAAAATCCCTGTCAACGGTTCATATCTCCTCTCTCTCGGGCAAATTCTATGCACCAACAGTCTTTTTTCTGGCACAGAACACCTCAGAAATCCACGCGCAAGATGCTTGACAACAGCCAAAGAAAAAAGATACAATCATAAATAATCGCATTTGTTCTTTTTTAATCATATCACAAAGGATTTCCTGGCACAAAGGGATCAAAAAAAAGGAGTGCTTTATGTCCGTTATGGCGAGATTAAATCGTCTCTTTGGTTCTGATGGTAAATGTTTCGATGTTGCTATCGACCATGGCTTTTTTAACGAAGGTTCATTCCTGAGCGGTATTGAAAATATCCATCAGACGATTAAAACGATTGTGGCCGCAAACCCAGATGCGATTCAGCTCAGTGCAGGTCAGGCACCACTTTTACAACACATACCAGGCAAGCAAAAACCGGCCCTAGTGTTACGCACAGATGTGGCGAATGTCTATGGGCATGTGTTACCACGTTTTCTCTTTTCACAGTTGATCCAGCAGCCCGTTGAGCAAGCCTTAGCACTGGACGCCGCCTGTATCGTGGTCAACTTGCTGCTTTTACCTGAGCAACCGGAACTCTATCATCAGTGCATACAAAATATCTGTCAGCTTAAACCACTGTGTGAACGTTATGGAATGCCCTTGATGGTAGAGCCATTAGTTATGCAGGCCAATAAGATCGCAGGGGGCTATCAGGTAGATGGAGATAGCGAAAAAATTGTGCCCCTGGTCCGGCAAGCAGTTGAGTTAGTAGCAGATATTATTAAAGCTGATCCTTGTGATCGTTTAGAGGAATATCCACGCATTATTGAGGCGGCCTCAGGGAAACCAGTCCTACCACGTGGTGGTGGAAGAGTTTCAGATCGAGAAATATTTGCACGCACGGTCACTATGATGCAAGCAGGAGCTTCCGGGATTGTCTACGGGCGCAATATTATCCAGCATGCCTCTCCACTGCATGTGACACGAGCATTCATGGCTATTGTCCATGAACATGCAGATGTAGACCAGGCACTCGCTCTCCTTCAAGAGGAATAGGAGCAATAATGGCATGACGACTGAAGATATTTCCACTCTTTTTTCTGCATCTAGTGACAATAGTCATATGTCTACGGAAGACGACCGTTTACTTTTGACAATAGAGCGTCGTAGGAAAATGCTCGATCTCATCAATATTCATAAAACAGCCAGTGTGGCGGATATCATGGCATGGTTGGGAACTTCACCAGCAACAATACGACGTGATTTAGTCTGGCTTGCACAGCAAGGCTTGATTGTGCGCACGCGGGGAGGCGCACTTGCCCTTAATCATACGATGTTGCGTGGGACCGCCCCCAATTATGAGCATCGGTTGCACGAGTGTGTTGAAGAGAAACGAGCGATTGGACAACTGGCCGCTGAGAGCATCAATGATGGAGAAACCATTATGCTTGACTCTAGTTCGACAAATCATTATGTGTTACCGTTTCTTACTCACAAGCAAAATCTGACAGTCATTACCAATTCGCTCTCTATCAGCCAGGAAATGGTTGCTATGGCTGACATAAATCCAAGCCTGTCGATTATTTGTTCCGGGGGAACAGTCTTTATGCGCACGCATTCATTAGTCGGCATGACAGCAGAACACACACTAAAACAGTTTTTTGTAGATAAAGCATTTATCGGTGTGCGCGGACTTTCCGTCCAACATGGACTTACCAGCCCTTTCCTTGAAGAACTTCCGATCAAGCGGCAAATGATCAGTGCCGCACGATATGTTTTTGTACTCGCCGATCATACAAAATTTAACTTCACCTCAGCGGGCCTCATCGCACCTATTAGCACAGTACACACCATTATTACTGACGCACATATTACTTCCGAGATCGCTCAACTATTTCGGAGTGCTGGCCCTCGCGTTAACATAGCACCACTGAACGACACCATACCACGCGGTTAAACATGCTTGCCTGCCTGTATACAAAACATACAAAAGTCATCAAATAAAACTTGATCGCGTACAACAGGAGGAACGGGCATCCACAGAAGGCCAATCATCGCTGAAATTGATGGAGGCGGCATGCTTAGGGCAAAAACACCCCATACACGCCGTCGTCTACGAGATGGGTCAGGCGGGCACGCACGATCTCGTGTTGCCAGCTTGATGCACGCACTGGCAACTCGTGCAGCTCAACACGCAGATAATTGTCGGTCAGCCCTTCCCATCGCCCATTGCGAGGATGCTCGACCAGCACATCTACATTCTGGCCCAAGAATTGTTCCCGAAACTGGCGACCATGCAGCTCGTTGAGTGCGAGTAGCTGCTCACTACGTTCTTTCTTAACGCTGTCCTGAATCTGCCCACGCATACGCGCCGCAGCGGTTCCCTGGCGCGGCGAGAAACGGAAGACATGCGCTTTGGCAAACGCCAATTCATGGGCCAGTTGATAGGTCTGCGCAACATCTTCCTCGCTCTCGCCTGGGAAGCCTACGATGATATCCGTGCTGATAGCGATAGCAGGGATAAGCTGCTTGGCCGCGCGGATAATGTCGGCATAGCGTGCGCTCGTGTAGCGGCGGGCCATGCGACGCAAGATTGCGTCCGAACCACTTTGCAGAGGCAAATGCAGATGGCGGCACATGCGCGGATTTTGCCAGTGTTCCAGCCACTCGAGGCGAAAATCTTCAGGTTCCAGCGAAGAGACACGGATACGCGGCATCTCCGTCTCGCGCAAGAGGGTCGCAATCAGATCGCCCAGGTCGCGTTGTGCATTCTCCTCTGGATGATAGTCACCCAGGTGAATGCCTGTCAATACAATCTCTTTGAAGCCTGCGCGGGTCTTGCGCTGCACTTGCTCAACAATCGCGTCAATGCTGCGACTGCGCGAATTGCCACGTACCGAGGGCACAATACAATAGGTACAGCGATTATCACAACCATCCTGTACCTTCATCTGTACGCGCGTGCGCGAAGCAAGGCGAGTGGGATTATCGGCTTCTGGCTCTTCATCGTGCAAGGCCAGCAAGGTATCACTGCCGATATGTTGCGTATCAAATGGCAAAACAGGCAAAAGCGGACGAGCTGTATCGGATGACGGACGTGATACATCGGCCACTACGGGCGTATCGGTTAATGAACGGGAGGTGTGGGCGCGAATGGCATCAACCAGAGCATCTTTGGCGGGATTGCCGACAACAAGATCGACACCTGGCAGGGCCGCGACCGCCTTTGGGTTGATCTCAGCATAGCAGCCAGTCACGACGAGCAGGGCATCGGGATAACGACGGTGAGCCTGCGCGATCAACTGACGCGAACTGCGGTCACCCAGGTTGGTAACGGTGCAGGTATTGACGATGTAAATATCGGCAGGCTCGGTGAAATCGCGCTGCACAAAGCCAGCCACGCTCATCTGCTCGCCAATCGCCTCACTATCAGCCTGATTCACCTTACAGCCGAGCGTTGCCAGCGCAAAGGTTGCCTGCGTGGATGTCTGTTTCTCTATCATAAGCGTGTTATTTATGCTCGCGTTTCCATGGCATTTGCAAAGCAAATTTATTGTCAATACGCACGGGAATAGGCGGCGTGTTAAGCGTCTCAAGCAGCGTTTTCTGCATGAGCGGCAAGATAAACCAAATGCTGCCCAGACCAAAGAGTGTGCCAGTGAGGACGCGCAGTTCCCACGTGCTTTCGCGTAAGCCGAACATCTGCGTGAAGCCATCCCAAGCCATCGGCAAGCAGAGCAGAACCCAGAACCACCAAGGCAGGCCAGGCAAACGCTTCTTGCTCAGCACAAAGATCAGACTGCCCAGAAACATTGACGCGTAAATGGAGAGATTGCGCGCACACAATCCCAGTTGATGGCCCAGCACATAAAACGAATGAGCAGGAATTTGCGCACATACATAGTGCAATGCGAAGAAAAGCGGTTTAGCGATACTATCCAAACCCAGATAGGAGAGAAAAGGGATTGCCAGGGCGACAGCAACAACCGCGCCTAGGGCTATCGTGATAATATTGGCCCACTGGTCAATCAAAAAGCTCTCGATAGCATGCCCAATGCTGGACCAGCGTGTTGCCTGCCTGGGAGCAGCAGTATAGGGTAGCTGTTGCATTGCCATAAAAGTGTTCCTCATCGTGACTATGTATTAGACATGAAAGGCGTCAGCCAGATCGCGATAGGCAATACGACCCTCGGCGACGACGCTTCTATCCATAAGAATAACAGGGATACGATAGCGGTAGAGCGCGAACAGTTCATCACTGCTGCGAATATCAATTTCGGTCAGATCATAGGGCGTGAGGGCGGCGATATCGTCGAGCATCTCACGAGCGTCATCGCACAGGTGGCAACCCGCCTTGGTATAGAACGTCACCTGTGGCACAACAGTGTTCGCCTCGCGCATACAACCCCCTCGTTTTCTTTTATCATACCATAGTTATCACGCTGCGTGAAGAGCAAGCACGCGAGAACAGGTGACTTTTTTCCGAAGCTGGCGTCTGATATAGTGTATTGGCAAAAATGCCAACACGCAACGACTCTCTGTTATTTCTGATAAGCAGATTCATTGGAGGAACACATGGGAACAGACGCACGCAAACGTCCTCTGGGAGTAACGATCATTGCAGTCTTGATGGGCATCGGGGGCATTCTTGATATCCTCGGGAGTATCCTCGTCCTGGTGGGCATCTTCGCTATTGGTCGCACAATCATTGTGCATGGGCATAGCACGACAGGTCATGTCGTAGATACATTGGGCATTATCCTGGCAATCGTTCCCCTCATCATCGGGGTGTTGATGTTCATCTTTGCCGCGGGCCTCTGGCTACTCAAACTCTGGGCCTTCTGGCTGACAGTCATTATTGAGTTGATTAGTCTGCTGAGACATGTTTTTGAATTCACACAGGCAACCCACCCCCCTGTTGCCTTAATTGTACTCGGCATGCTCATTCCTATCGCGGTACTCCTCTACTTCCTGGCAGACGCAAACGTGCGTACTGCCTTCTTGGGACGATAATACTCGCAACGCACAGACAAGAGCATCGCACGGAAGCAAGGCGGGCAATATTACACGAGAGGTCTGGCATTAATGCCACAGCATCCTCAAAAAAGGACCTGACTCTTTTCTCGCCCGTCCTGCTTCTCTAGCGATTGACAACTAGCTCGCTCGATCAGTTCGACTGGTAGCATAATCTGTGCGGGCGGCTTATCAGGCTGTTGAATCCGTTGCAATAATTGCGCCATACAGCTTTGTCCAATGCTAGCAATAGGTTGAGCGATGGTAGTCAGATGATGCCATGCTCTGCCA
>DAICZM010000119.1:0-3538 GCA_027311145.1 Ktedonobacterales bacterium | reverse complement strand
CTGCCAATCACACTGAAAACAGCAAAAATGGCACTGAAGCCCCGAGCATTGAGCAACTCAGAGTCCACGAGCGTTGTCAGATAGTTTTGTAGGCCAATGGCAAATGCACACAACAAAAAGGAAGATATGCGTTCACGGCACATATCTTCCTTGTAAAGATCGGGAGAAACGTTTTATGCGAAGAACTTGGTCATCAATTCCTTCTGACTGAAGCCACACGCCTGATTGAGGCAGCCCAGATGCCAGAGCTTCTCGATAGTGGCAAGCAAGGTGTAATGGTTATATGGTGTTGTGGTATCGACGATATGGTCAGCATCATGCGAGGTGATCACCATAAACGGCGCACTTGCTCCACCTAGCGTCACGCCATTCACACCCGTGGGACTGTGGCAACAGCCTGCGTAACCAGCATAGTCATCCTCGTCCCAGGTAATGACAATAGCGGAACGATCATTCCAGACACGTGAACTCATGATGGTTGAGACTGTTGATTGGAGAAAGTTATCGCCCAGCTTAATGATGCTGTGATCGAGACCCGACGCTGGATAAGCGCACTGAGGATTGTTGATGAGTTTTGCCTGCGAGGGAGCGATACCATGCATATCACTACACGTGTCTGGGCTGATCCAGACAAAATTTGGCACCGCGTTTGCGCTAAGATCACTAGAGAGCTGGGTGAATGGGACAATTTTCTGCATACGCGCAGCGTTGTCGCGAATATTTGAGAAGTACATGAACGGGTTGTGCTTCTGCACATAGAGACTGACAGGCACACTCTTGCCATTCTGCTGAATAATCGGATAAGACACGCCAGTATAGCCCACAGTAGGCATCGACTGCATATACGCCTTCCAGCTCAAGCCGTGCGCCTCAAGCTGATCGACAATCGTCTGGCCGGAGAACCAGTGTGGCGTGTTGGTGGCACTGGCGATCTCTTGCGCGGTGAGGAGCTCCTGCGTTGTATAGCCAGAGGTGGGACCAAACTCCTGGGGAGCGCACGTGATGGTAGCGCCAGCCGCACAATCATCCCAGATGCCCTGGAAAGAACCAGAAATAGCGGCAAGGTAATTGGGTGAGCTAGGATGCGTCACGCCATAGTAGTTCCAGGCAACATTGTACTTGCTTGCCAACATATTAAGATAAGGCGCATCAGCAGTGTTGCCAAAAATCTCGTTCGTGGCATGATTTTCCATCATAATGTAGAAAATATGCTCCGGTTTCATATTGTCCTCATGCTGAGACGCCGCTTGCACAGGTGCGGATGTGCTGATGAGAACAGTGGAAAGGAGTAGCGCGAATGCCGTTAAAATGCCTAATAAACGTCGCATACATACCTCCATTGTAGTAAGAGTGAATTGAGCCACAAGGCAATAACAAATGGAGAGTCGCTGTAGAAACCCTCCAAGAGGGAATATAGCACTGAAAGGTTAGCAATCTATTAAGGTCATGTTAAATGTTTATCTCTCAATAAAGCACTTTTTTCGCAAAGGGTTGCTGCACCTTCACCTTCTCTAGTAGAGACAAATTGCAGAGCCAAACAGGGCTAACAATTCGTTGTGAGATATGGTAAGATGTACACTAACTCAATGATTGTCTATTTTCAGGAAAGAGGGAGTTGGCATGCATCGTCGCGCCCCAAATTTTCACCCAGGGTTAATGACCGATATGTACCATCCTGACGCCGCCTATATCTCATGGCGCACCGGCCACAACGGCTTGACTACCTTCGATCTCTACACACGCACCGCTCCATTCGGCGGAGCCTACCTGCTCGTCGCTGGCCTGGAAGCCGCGCTAGAGTTCGCACAAGCTTTTCGCTACACTGAACAAGAGCTACGCTTCCTTGCCCATATTCGCGATTATGACACGGCCTTTCTCGACGAACTGGCAAATCTACGCTTCACGGGCGAAATTCTCGCCCTGCCCGAAGGCACTATTGCTTTTCCAAACGAGCCACTCATGCGCATCACAGCTCCATTCCGCGAAGCTATGCTGCTCGAAGCTGGACTGCTCCAGGCCATCAATCTCTCAACGTTGATCGCCACCAAAGCATCACGCATCGTCTATGCCGCTGAGCAAGGCCATCCGCGCCGCGTTGCCGAGTTTGCCTTCCGCCGTGCCCAGGAGCCGATGACGGTGGCACGTGCTTCGTATATTGGGGGATGTGCCAGCACATCCCTATTGAACGCTGCCTACGAGTTTCGTCTGCCCGCCACCGGCACAGTACCACACTCGCTGATTGAACTCTATCCAAGCGAGCAAGAGGCATTCACAGCTATCGCACAATCCTACAACCGCTATACCCTCTTACTCGACACCTATGACGTACGACAAGCGATCCATACCGCCATCGAAGTCGCCCTGCGCGCCCAAGAGACACTCGGGCATACGTTAGCTGCCGTGCGCTTGGACAGTGGCGATCTGGTTGCAGACAGCATCTATATCCGCGAACAGCTTGACACTGTGGGACTAACCGACGTGCGTATCCTGCTCAGCGGGGACCTGGACGAGTGGAAAATCCAGGAACTGCTCGAAGCCGGTGCAGCCGTCGATTCCTTTGGTGTGGGCACGACGCTCGGGAACGGAGCAGGTTCCGTCGAACGCGGCATCTCTGGCGGCACGCTCGGCACGGTCTATAAAGAGGTCTGGTATGTCGATGAATCAGGCAACGAGTCACCCAAGCTTAAGATCGCTGGCCCCAAAACAACTTGGCCCGGTAAAAAAGAGATTTACCGCCATCCACACTGGCAAGAAGATATCGTGCAACTCGCACATGAGCCACGTCCAGACAGCTATCAGCGACTTCTACGACCAGTGATGCGCAACGGCGAGATCGTCCCTGGCAGCCTGCCGCCCTTATCGGAAATTCGCGAACTAGCACAGTATAATCTCCGCTTGCTCCCTGCACAATATCGCGCCCTGGATATAGAGCAACCCTATCCTGTGCATTTCAGCGAGGGTCTGCAATCTCTGCGCAAGCAAGCAGCACATCTAGTAGGTAAAATAATCTAGGAGCATGATTTCCCATATGGTCCAGGTAATCCAACAATGGCCCTTTTTACGTATTCACTCATAGATGGAAGGGGAAGGGCATTTTGTCCTCTCGCTGTCTCGTTAGCCATCATGGAAGGAGTCCTACGTGACCGAAACGCTCAAGCAGACACGCAGTATTTGCTCCGCGTGCGGCGAAATCGTTCCCGCCGCCTATGAAGTACGCACAAACGAACAGGTCTTTTTCACGCGCACCTGCCCCACCCATGGCACGGTCGATACTGATCTCGGCTCTAACGCCGCTTTCTACCGTCGCTCATTTCAGGTCGAGAAACTGATGATCGCGCGCTACGGCGATGGTGGCGACACCGATATTTCGCATGGACAATCGCCATTCCCGTTGCGCAAACCCGCTGGCCTCGCCATTCTTGAGGTCACAGAACGCTGTAACCTCACCTGTCCCATGTGTTATGCCTATTCTAGCCCATCGGAGCGCGACTACTCGTTGGAAGAGATCGAGGCCCGGCTTGACCAGTTAATCGCTATC
>DAICZM010000118.1:11146-11433 GCA_027311145.1 Ktedonobacterales bacterium | reverse complement strand
AGTAGGTTGAGCAGGTCTTGTGTCTCATCAGCTTTTTGGCCTGTTGCCGCCGCTTGCAGTTCTTGCTGGTGAATGGTATCAAGGGCAGGCAAGAGTTTCGCCTGCGTAATGCCATCCAGAATATCCAGGTCTACGAAGGCCACACCGGGAACCTGTTGAATAATGCTCAGCACTTCGCTTTGATAGACAGGTTGGCCCAGATCACGTTGCTCGAACCCAAAAGCGTTGAGGAGGGCCGCACGAATAGCAGGTATGACGCTTTCTAATTGATAATCGGGCAACAAGCG
>DAICZM010000118.1:0-11136 GCA_027311145.1 Ktedonobacterales bacterium | reverse complement strand
AGGTTTTGATAGAGGTCTGAGGTCGGCGCAATGGGCATGTTATTCTGTCCGGCGATAGTCAGATGAACCAGTTGTTGACGCCCGTTGGAGAGCGTGAGCGCGTTGGCTTTGGCGATACCTGCGAACGTGCGTGCGAAGTCAGCATAATCCTGTATGGAGACGACGCGATCAAGTGCCTGCACGGTCAGGGGAGCATTACTACGTGCCTGGTCACGGCTTTCACGATCAGCACCACCAGTGGCTGCAAGTGGGTTAATGACGCCCTTTACGCCTAACGGGCGCGTGGCGAGTAATTTGATCTGCTGCGCATCTACATTGCCTTCTGCGCCAAGATGCACGCGATACGCGGCGCGCACATTTTCGGCTCCGGTTGGTGGGCGTACTCCCTGTATGCCGTTGCCAAAGATGATCGTTGTTTTAGCTTGATTGTCGGTCTGGGTGACAAAGACGCGCGCTTTTGGTCCCTGTCCATCCAGATTATCTATCTCATGCCATTCGATATCATCGACATAGACATGCAGCGTGCTGCTTGCCCCGGCTGCTGTGGTCGCCGCAAGGTAGGTGACAGGCGATTGCTTGAGCGTAAATTGCTGCATACCCACTGCACCATTGCCACTGCCCAGGACTTCGTTTTTGGTTTCGCCGTGCGTTGCCTTAACTACGTTTGCCCCGACAGTGACCGTACTGCGCTTATAGGTATAGGAGAGTGGGGTCGCAAAGTGCAGAAAGGTATGTGTTGTATCACCAGGCAGTTGTCCTTGTTGTGGAAGTTCTCCTTGCGTACCTTGTGTGCCATCTGTTGGGGGCTGTGTATTCGTCGGGCGCGTCTCTTGTGTCACGCTGGCAAGCATTGCCAACTCGCTTGTGACGATGCCCTGCGTATTGACGATGTCGGTGCGTTCGCCCGACACTGCTACCCATCGTCCTGATTGTAAACCATCATAGAGACCATCTAGTTCAATTGTGTCGCCCTGAATATCCTCGGTCAGTGGCTCTTCGGCGGATGTCAGTATTTCGCTTTGTGCATAGATGGTGACGCCGCGAAATGCTCCGAGTGTTGGCGTACTGGGCGTGGCAATAGTAAACCAGTCAGTATTAAGTGTAAGTTTTGTGACTTTGGCTGAGATACCATAATCAGCTCTGGCAACTGTTTCAACCTGCTTTATCTGATAGATACCGGGTGATAGAGTCACATTAGTTGGTGTGTTGTTATTATCTGGTACAGATACCGAGGTAATGTATAACCAACTGTGTAAGGCAATTTGGTTGTATTCAGCATCCAGATATAAAACACTTGTAGTTTGATCTGCGTTTGCCAGTGTCCATTCGTTGTAGTTTGTGTTTGTAATATCTGTTTTAGTATCGGTAGTGGTTGTTGTAGCACCAGTGGTTGTGGTGCTCGTAGCATCAGTTTTTGTTCGGGTGACAGTGGTTTGCAGCGGTGTAGTACTGCCGAAGGGAACTGCTTTGACACGAAAGGTGTAGATGGCTTGCAAGGCGGCAGGAGCAGTTGTAGCGGCTTGTGAGATGGCTGTATAGATGCTTGAGCCGACCCGCTGATTGAGCGTACTGATGAGTTGCAAGTGTATATCTGACTTGCGTGCAAATGCGTTCGCTGGTGTGCGTTGTAACCGTATTGTGTTGCGTGGCTGTATAGATGGCAATTGCGCGAGTGGCCTGACTAATGCTGCCGCATCGGTTGTGATAATGGGAACAATGCCTCCTATAGATGAAGATGCCTGGGGAAATAGGGCTTTTAGTAGTGCCTGTAAATCTCTGATCAGCCCACCAAGCCATGCGGTGGAGGCTGTAGAATGGCTTGTTATTGCGTTTGTATAGGCACTTGCCAATATTTTCCATGTGTCTCTTCCAAGTAAAAGCTCATACAGACTGCCAGGGCGTTTAGCGAATATCTGCATTTGTGCCTCTGGTGTGCTACTGATCGTTAAATCTTGTTGCAGGTCTAATATACCGTTTTGTAGGATAGCAACGATAGGTGATAGCAAGGTATCGGTGGGCGAGATGTTGAATAGTGCGAAATTGAGATAATGTTCAAAGATAGCAGATAGTTTCCTAAGATAGACCAGAGGTGTGAACTCAGGGAGAAGCCTTACGCTAGTATACTTTTCCGCAGCGTGCGGATCAACGCTTTGTATCTTTCCGATTACCTGCTGTCCAGCATCATTGCTAAAAACGAAGAGGAGCAAGTCATTGACCTTGAGGCGCGTGCTGGTTCCGTCCAGGTAGATCGAACCATCGGCGGTATCGGTATCAATAGATGGTTCTGTAACAAATGGGAAAATTTTTTTATCAACCTGTGTGATATATTGCGGCACGCTCATGCGCGGTTTGATGGCATTCCATTCGGCACGAGCGTCGAGGTCGGATGAAGTTTCAAATGATTGTGGAAGCTGGCCTGGGCCAGGGAGACTTTGCACACGGCTTCCGGTAGGAATGGTGGTACTTTGGCCCGTTTCAAGTGTATAAGCCAGGAAGACACTAGCAGCGACGCCGGGACGCAAGGTATAGCCAATCAGCCTTGTCAATTCGAGAACGGAACGTCGCTCTGTCGCTGTGCGCAGGTAGCCCTCGTTGGCAATGCGCTCTTGATAGAAGGTGAGGACATCAGCGACAATGGCCCAGGCGTCAAGCATGGCGATAGATGGGTCATCAAGATCGCGTGTTGTCAGCCCTTGCAGTGGGTAACGTAGATCGTGCGCTTTGCTCGGATCGTCTAGAATGGTGTCCAATTCGCCGAGTGGAATGCCCATGTTTGAGAGGCGCGCCAGCATTGTTTCTAAAAATGTTGCTTGTATGCCCATGCGATAGGCGAGCGCACTCAGGCCAGGACGATTGAGAATGGGCGTTGGCGTGATTTGCTGGATGCCTGCGCAGCAACCGCACGTATTTGTAAGATTATTCATCAGCGTCCGCCTTTCATGTCCAATGTCAAAATGCCGTGTTCAGGATAGTTTGGATCGTTGTCTAGTTGCGCAACCTCTAATGGGCCAATCTCTAACACGCCCTTAGCTAACTCCTGATTGGGTCCCTCACGGAAGCGTTGGAGCTTTTTGACTGCGACCGCTTGGACTCCTTGAACTGCCTGGGCAATGGCTACTAGCGTACTGACGGCGATGTTGTCACCAAAGCTCAGCGTATCGGGATGGAAGTAACCCTTTGTGCCGTCGGACAGTACGCGATTGCTAAGGCGATTAAGCAGATTGGCCTTGACGTGTCCACGTAGATAGTGTGGTTGCACAACGATGCACATTTCGAGTTCTATCGGCACGTAGCGTGCCTGTTCTACTGCGAGGTCATGCCCAATACGGCGAAATTGTTGCAAATAGTGGACGATGCTCGTGCGCAGGCTGTCGCTCAATGTCTCAACGCCCAGCGGGTCAATGGCGATCAAGACATCATAACCACTGCCATTCCAGCGTAGCGAGGTGGCGGCTCGTTGTATACCAGGATAGTTTTTGAGCAGTTGCGCGTAATCATCAGCGGTGATGGCACGCTCAAGCACATTGCGGAAAGCGTGCGGAGCAAATTGCTTGACCTCTATGATTGGTTCTGGTGCTGTGCCACCAGCAGCAGCAAACGGATTGCGTGGTGTGAGTGTGACATCTGGCGGCATATTTCGACGAAATACGCTATGTGTGATTGATTCAACACCGACATTCCCTGTTAGTCCATTGCCGATACGGTAGGTTGCTTTGAATGTCTCAAGAGCGACTGGGGCACGTCCCATCCCGCTTTTACCGAAACGGAGGTGAGCATAGCTGTCGTTGTCGATTTCGACAACAAAATGTGCGTCTTCAGGCTCACTCTCTAACAGATCGGGCTGTGGATACCAGAGCGTTTGCGCATTTGCCGATGGGACATCAGGTAATATGCTGGTCAGCGAGACTTTTGGACTTGCCAGACGCGCATCCTGAGTTAATACTTGTGAAGCAGGCAGACCTGTCGCTAGTGGCTGGCTGAATGTGACTGGAAATTGTGAGAGGATAGGCTCAAATGGCTCGGCAATTATCTGGACGTCGGATGGTTCGTTCTCACCCTTGCAGGTCGCAATGGTCGATCCTTCTTGTATCTGCCATGTATCACTATACTGTGTTGCTGTTTTGGCAGGGTCTGGCGAAGGGAATATTGTGAAACCGTTGTCCACCAGGAGCAGGTTCCCTCTGGCAACGCTGATGTTTTGCAGGAGGGTGCAATTGGGAGCTTGCCCAATTGCAGAGATGCATAGCGGAAATGGCAATGCATCCTCGATTGCCCAAGAAACCTCAAGAACGTTTTTGCCGTATAAATGATCTTGTACCTGTTCGAGCTGTGTTATGCGCACGACATGGCGATGAGAAGGTAGCGCATCACTGGCAAGGCCAGTGTTAGCTCCGCGCACCTCTTCAAACAAGAGGAAATCGCCTACTTTAAGGTTCTGCAAGATGCGCATATCTTTTGATGTATCTTGTGTTTTTGCTGATTGTGTCTGTTGTGCTGGTTCTTGATCGTCTGTCTCTTCGTTCTGTTCATCTTCAGCAATTTCAGTTTGGAGATAGAGTTCCTCTTCCGCGTCCGGTGAGGCGTTGGGATCGTGGGCATAATCTTGTAGTGATGCTGAGGTTGCACCCTGTGGGAGGTAGCACTCCTGCTGGCCCCAGGTATAGAAGCGAATCTCGTTGTACGCGCTATAAAACTGCAAGGGGGCCTTTTGTGTGTTTCCTTCAAACAATGGCTCAAAGGCTTCGTAGTCGCTGGCTGGTAGTCTCTGCACGGTGGCATTATCAAGCATAACGCTGTTTACAGCGAGAGCGTCATTGTTACCTGTAATAAAGTAAATGTCTTCAGAAGAAATGTTTACACTACTTGCTGCTGTAGAATTTTGTGCCGGGCTAACTTGTATTTGTATCCATGTGCGAGCATTGCAGCCCTCGTGCATTGCATAGTCGACAAGACGCGCATGGCGGCGCACGGAGATACGTTGATGCGCAGTACTGAGATAGGCTTCGGTAGCGACAGCATCTTGATAGTAGCTCAGGTAGTCGCCCACGTAGGCCAGCAGTTCAACCAAAGCGATTCCGATATCAGGAATGTGTTGTTCTTGCCAGCCGGGAATATGGAGTGCCAGGCGATCCAGGATAAGCTGACGAAAACTGGCATAGTCTTTGGCGAGATAGCTGATCTCCGGTTGCTCATAGAGCGGTGGAGGACAAGCATTGTTCGTTTGGCAGTCCAGGTCGCTCGGACAGTTGACCTTAAAAGAAAATTGTACCTCGGCATAGCGATTATCAAAACCTCGCAAGCGGCGATACTGTGGGACATGATTTTTATCGTAGCCTTTAATTTCGACCATGTGAAGCGTATAGGTAGAGAAATCACCCGCTCGATCCACAACAACCTTCATATAGTCATCAAGTTCGTCATCTTGTTCATGATGGATGTCTACGCTGACGACCTGGATATTGCGAATACGTTGTCCGCCCTTGATGCGGATATTTTCTGGTTCAATTCTCTGTGGAGCTTTGCCCAGAAAATAGACGGTGAGTGTCAGTTGATCGTCACTCACCTCGAGATAATCTAGGCCGAGCAGGGGTGACTCGCGCATATCGCTGCGTCGTCGCTCATCGTTACATATTTCTGCTGTTCTCATATCATTTACACCTGTTGTGTGAAGGTCGCATTTTGCGTTTCACCCGTAGCCTTTAACACATACTGAATGGTAATACTTAATGTTGAGTCTTCGCTGATAACAGTCAATCCCTGTAAAGTCAGCACATCACCAAGCCAGCGTTGGATAGCGGCTTTTAGCGCGTATTGCAAGGCGGCAGCAATTTCCGGGCTAGTCGGTGCGAAGACAAGTTGTTGCAGACCACTGCCAAAATCAGGGTGGTTGACGCGCTCACCAGGATTGGTGAAGAGCAATTGTTCAAGCATATCGCGCACATGCGTGTTGGGATCGGTAAGAGCAGTGCGTCCCCGACTATCGAAATGCCAGGGATAAGCGATAGT
This sequence comes from Ktedonobacterales bacterium, assembly GCA_027311145.1. Taxonomy (GTDB): domain Bacteria; phylum Chloroflexota; class Ktedonobacteria; order Ktedonobacterales; family Ktedonobacteraceae; genus DTNP01. The sequence continues at coordinate 5,130 of DAICZM010000118.1, read as the reverse complement.
GATGAGGGGTGGTTTTTCTGTTTTATTAATCATGCTATGTCCCTCTGACGCGCATTTGTGTGACAACGATAGTCAGCGGTGTGAGCGTTGGAGCGCAGATTGCTTGACTACTTTGTAGTAAAAGCGGTTGACCATTAGAAGTGACACGCAATGCCCCAGTCACCCATTGCGCAGTTACGCAAGGGCCATTGCCTGCTGGTGGTGGCTGCATAATGCATCCTGCAACTGTATAAGGAGCAGATTGAGTGACTGTTGGCTGCCCTCCAACGCGCACACGTGGATTGGGGACGGTTGGTTGAGCCTGCCCGGTATGTGCGCAGAGGACAGTTGCCCCAACATGTAAGAGAAAACCTGGCATTACATCACCTCTAAGGCTCCGTCATTGACAGAAACTCCGTCTGCCGATAGCAAAATTTTGCCACTACCGCTACTGATCTCGATTCCCTGCATATTCAGCACAATCTTGGCTCCTATGCCACTGCTGCTCTCAATGGTAATGCCACCGATGCCGGGCGTGTCGTCCAGAGTAATCGTGCATTGATCGGTTTTTAAGACCTTCTTATAAGGCAGTATGGGTGGAGCTGCTGTTGTAGGAACCTCGCCTTCGCCCCAGAAACAACCGCTCCAGATGGGAAAATCGGGGTTGCCATGCTCAAACTCCATCCAGACCGATGCTCCAACGGGCGGCACAAGAAAGAGACCAACGCCATTGCCGGCATATGGAGCGGCTGGCAAGGCCCAGCCACTCTCATTTTTGCCAAGCACATCCTGCACCTTAGCGCGAATACGTCCTTGCATTAAAAGGTCCTGATTATCGGTTACCGTACCTCTATATTTGCCGTAAAATGGTGGTCCTTGTCCATTCATGGTTACATCTCCTTATGGTACGACGACTGGTAAAAGTGAACCTAAGCCCTCGCGTACAAGCGTGAACTGCTGTTTATACTCGCCACGTTTCATAGAATGTGTTACCTTTTGTACATAATAGAGGCCATCGTAGTCTGCTCCTACGCCACGCACGCCTACCAACTGGCGTGCCTGTAATATATGCCCATAGCGCACGGTATCAACGGTTCCGGTTGCTTTAATTGCATCTGAGGATGTGTCGATGGTGGTTTCAAGGGCTTTTAATGCTGCCTGGATAGGACTGAGATTGGCTACGTCACGGGCAATTGTTGTGCGCAAGGCGGGGGCCGGTTGGCCTGATAAAGAGGGCAAAATGCTTGCCGGAATCGGAATCTGTATGGGTGTCTTAGTAATTGGGTCGATAATGGTAATTTCCGGTGCTGCTGGCCCAAATGCGTTAAAGGTAAAGTTGATAGGCGTATCAACATTGGTGTTGGGTCCCATATTCATTGTCAGGGCTGGTTGTGGTATACCTAGACGATTTTCTGGCCCCCAATAGCCAATACTGACGCCTGGTACAAGTGTTGGCTCGGTATAGAAGACGAAGCCATTGCGCTGTGCCATCAATTTGAGATAGGACAGGTCGCTGCCTTGTTGCGTGGGAATCCGCTGTACATCTACTGGCACATCTGTTGTCGCTGTAACTTGTGGTAATAAGCCATAGCTGAGGAGGATCTGTGTGGCAATGGTAGAGTCTGGCATATAAGAATAGGTCTCGTTCTTCTCTTCCAGATCTAGCTTGAGGACAAGATCTTCACCCGTCACATGTAACATTGATTTACCTGGTTCGCTGCTTGGCACGACTTGGTGGCGCGTAACCACGCCATTGATAAGCATGAATGGCGTGGCTCCCAACGTGACCAAGATCGAGACCATTGTGTTCGGGTTGAACAGGCCGCTTTTCAGTAAGGTATAGTTGAGCGAAAGGTCCTTGCCCAGGCTGAAAGCCAGCTGAAAGCCATCGCTTTTTTTGGCATCGTTGGTCACTTCAAGATTGACCAGTGCATCGATGACATGATAAGAGACGGGAACAGGCACGTTTTTCCCTGCGAACAGTTGCAGGTGTACCCCTAAGGTTGCTAACGGGTTGAGCGGACCAAGCATGGGCATAGGTTAGCCTCCCTGTGGCAATGGAATACGGATGCGTTGTCCGATATGGGTCTCATCTGTCAACGAGGTGGGCTGCATAATGGCGTTGGCATCGCAGATGCGCCAAAATTGCTCCGGGTCACCTAAATAGCGTGCGGTGATGTTGTCGAGTCGATCACCTTGTGTGACCTGATATTCTGTGAGCGTCGTCAATGTCTCGCTGTCAGGCAAGAACCGTCGCTGAACGTATGAGATGATACGGCCATCAGGGAGCGTAAATGTGCTGGTTGCGATGTTGGTGTATCGACTGGTTGCAAGAAACATAGCTACCTCAAATTATCTAATAAGCTTAAAAAAGTTTGAGTGAGACGCCGGTGTTTTGAATGCTATTTAAGACATTACTGGTTGCCATAACTTCTTTTGCGATCTGGTGCGCGAGGAAGATGCTATAGCCTGGATTGCTAATATCAAGATCGTAATAACTCAAGACTTGCAGGCTGAGATCGACCTTGGCGCGCAACGGACTCAGGTCTGTGCCATACGCCTCTTCGGTAATGCTAAAACTGGATACGCGCACCGGCAGGACGCGCTGTGGTCCCCACACAAAAAGTGTTAGGGGCATCTCTGGCGGGATGACTTCCAAGATGCCAATCTGGGCGGCAATCGCATTGGCGATGACGAGGCTACTTTTGGGGTAGAGTAGCATTTCCAGGGCCGAGAGTACGGGATAGACGCCAATTGTAGTCGCCAATGGATCGCCCGTTTCCATGCCATCGGTGGCGTCGACCTCAATGCTGAGCGTGATCGTCTCTTCAGGTGGCCCCATCAGACGAAACGCCTCTGATTTATTTGTCCCTGCGCCGCTCGTCGATGTGCGGGCCGTGAGCTTGCGCGTCATCGTGTCCGGGTTATACTGAAACACGATGATGCTGGCTAACGGGTTCGCTGGGTCTAGCCCGATGATGGCCCCCTTGAGCAGGCGGGGCGAGCCTGGAAAACTGGACATATGCTATGGCCTTTCATTGCCTATATTAACCGTTTGTATGATTTACACATGAATCAAATGCTGTTCTTCCTGCCACACGTAAAGCAAAAGATTCAAAACAGGATGCATCTGCGCGTTTGAGCGCGTCTGGCGCGTGACGTGCCATATGGAACCAAATATGAAATGGTTCATGCAGAATTGTTGCTGATTGCTGATCGGGGTTATCCCAAAATGCCTGACAAAGGACGATGAGGCGATTACTGGGACACGAAAACGCAAAATCACGTCCGCAACTATCGGTAGAGCAACCAACGAGTTGTACAGAGTCGCCACGGCAGATATAACGCAGGTAACCACTTTGTAAGGTCTCACGCACGCGATTGAAACGATTTCTCTGTTGACGAATCAGTGGGAAATGGACAGGATTTGTTAATGTAAGCCCCAACTCTTCTTGAAGAATGGTGTCGAACTCTGCATCTATTGGTTCACCAGCTTGAGCAAAAAGTAAATTAACATCGAGAAGTTCTTCTGCTCTCAATGCTAGTTCTGTTGCATCAGTATCAGCAGCCTGAATGGTAGCTATTGCATCATCGCCACTTATATCTGGGTTAGTGAGACCTTGTTCGTGGCATGAAACGTTTTCTGGTTTTACGAGACGCTGTATTGTCGTCGGTAGGCCAGTTTTTGTAATGGGTGGAGTTGTGGATGTAGGGTGTACATCAACGAGCCTGGCAACCTTTTCGGCTTCATGTTCGCTAGCATCTTCGGGCGAATTAACAGTCAACTTCGTCTGTAAATTGCTCGTAGTATTGCCTTGCTGCACCACATGCGTTAGCTCATGCGCCAACAGTCGTTTCCCCGCCATCGTCTCTGGCACGTATTGGCCGGTGCCAAAGACAACATCTCTGCCCACCGTATATGCCAGCGCATTTACTGCTCGTGCCGACTCCGCTGCTCTTGCGTCAGTATGCACGCGCACGCCACTGAAATCGTGGCCGAAGCGCGGTTCCATGAAGGCACGTGCGTCTGCATTGAGAGGTTGTCCAGGGGAGGCAAGCACGTCATGCACGCTTTGAGGGACAGTGGGCGTGGGTGCAGTGTTGATAGCTGCACGTTGGAGCGAGCCTTCGCGTTGCAGGCGACTGGCGCGGCATTCGGGACACTCGACCCCGTTGGAGCAGCGTTGCAGCATGTTATGTGCGACTGGCGTGATGGCAGCACGCTGTAACAATGGGGTAGCAGATTGTGCTGGTGTTGTCTGCGCTCTGACCTGGGTTTTAACTTGCTCGCTCATTGTCCAATCCCTTCGTAAACTGCTCTGGCAATCTGTTCGCCTAATATACGTGGATTAGTGTTTCCGTTCATTACAAGGGCTCCAGCAGAGATATATGGTAGTGTACCGCTGCTCTGTAGCGAGATCGCTATACCATCATGTGTGAGCAAGCGTGCCAACTCTTGCTCTAGTGCGGCTTGCACAAGGGGGCGATGTCGCTGCGGTATGCTGATACCGTCGATGATGAGACGCTCGATATAAATGATGATGCTTGTTGAGCTGCTCATGCCTGTTTCCCTTGTATTGGAACGACGATTTTGAAATCGGCCTCGTTGACGGGACGTTCTAGCTTGCGATACTCGCTACGAGCGGCTTTGAGTATGATAGCTAGCGTGATCGGCGTACCTGCCTGGGCGGCCAGAAAGGCGGAGTTCAGGGCAATATTGTGAATGCTGCCGCCTGTCAGGTTGAGTTTTGCCAGACGATCATAGTCGAGCTGTTTATCGAGTGGGACTTTGGGCGGGAAAACGTGCTGCCAGATGCGTTTGCGCTCGGCCAATCCTGGAAAGGGAAAATTGACGATGAAACGCAGGCGGCGCAGGAATGCGGTATCGAGCGCGCTTTTCATGTTGGTGGCCAGTATCGAGAGGCCGCGATAGGCTTCGATGCGCTGCAAGAGATAGTTAATCTCGATGTTGGCGTAGCGGTCGTGGCTGTCTTTGACCTCGCTGCGTTTGCCAAAGAGCGCGTCGGCCTCGTCGAAGAAGAGGATAGCCCCGCCGTCCTCAGCGGCATCGAAGAGGCGGCGCAGGTTCTTTTCCGTCTCACCAATATATTTGCTGACGACTGCTGAGAGGTCAATACGATAGAGATAGAG
>DAICZM010000117.1 GCA_027311145.1 Ktedonobacterales bacterium | reverse complement strand
CACAAAAGCTCTTCCATTTGTTGTGACAGCACGTTTTCTTGCCCTGAGTGATATCAAGGAAGCAGCATAGTACTTCTTGTTGACGACAGAGGTTGTAACGATAAGATAAGATAAACGTATTTTTTGTAGGACAAGCATTGTTCTGTGAGGAGGAAAGTAGGAAAGATATGGCAAAAACGAAACAACAAAGTGCTGCATCGGCCGCAAATCGGCGCGAGCAGGCGCGGCAAGGTAGGTCTGCTGCTCAGCCTACATCATCGAGGAGTAAGCAATTGAAGCGCGGTAAGCGCAATCGGCAGGCACAAAGGAATGCAACATGGTTATTCGTGGGAGGTATTCTGGTGCTGGTTGTTGTTGTTGTGGGTCTGTTTATTTTTCTCTCAAAGCAATCAAACCCAGCCACGACTACAAGCAGTGCAGTCAATACTGCTGTTGATGCTGCAACGTTTAAAACAGTGACACAGGTTGACCCGAGTATTCTGGATCAGGTGGGTACTGGGGGCGTCTCGAATCCCTTTAAGTTGGCGCAAGGTGCTGGAACACCCCTGACTGGAGCAACGGGAAAGCCCGAAGTCTTTTTTTACGGGGCTGAATGGTGTCCCAACTGTGCGGCTGAACGTTGGTCTATCGTCGTCGCATTAGGACGTTTTGGCACCTTTAGTGGCTTAAGAACAATGGTGTCAGCGAGCAATGATAGCTACCCAAGTACAGCAACCTTTACGTTTGGCCAGAACAGTTATACAAGTGCGTATATTGATGCCGCATTGATTGAGCATGAAGATCTTCAGCATAACGTTCTGCATGCACCGACTACGAGCGAGCAACAGATTCTTACGCAAAATAATTTCAGTGGCTATCCTTTTATGGACATTGGAAACAAATACCTGATTACGGGGGCAAGCTACGATCCGGGTCTGCTCAGAGTGAATACCAGTGATCCTACTTCGCAAGCTCTTTCGATGCAAGCTATTGTCAGCCAGTTGACGAGTGAGAATCAGCTTTCTAAAAGTATTCTCGGAACAGCCAACTACCTGACGGCGTCAATCTGCGCGATTACAAACAATCAACCCAGTAGTGTGTGCAGTGATTCCGTCATTCAAAATATCGAGACGAGCATTGCACAGACCACGCAGGCATACGTGGCTCCAGGAGGCTCTTCGCTCACTGCACTTGCTGCCAATATGGCAATGGATGTGCGCCGTCAGCAGCATCTGGCGTAATGGTTTTTGAGCAGTCTTATACGTTTGTATATGAGGTGCTGGAACGAGGATTAAAAGAGCAGAAAAAAAGAGCAATGGCCTATAAAAGGTGACATTGCTCTTTTTCTCTAGAAATGTTGTTATCGTCGGTTGCTCAGTGGCTCTCTCTGTTGTTGAAGTGGCATCTCAGTCCCTTCAAGCTCAGTGCGCATGCGATTGAATGTGTCGCTATCGATCTCGCCGTGTGCATAGCGTTGGCGTAGCACTTCCATTGTAGGTGATGACTCTCGTGTGGGTGTGAGCATCGTTCTCGTTGCCTTGTCTCCGAGCTTGCGAATGATCGCCCATGCCAGAACGACTAGCAAGAGGATAAACAAGATCATGCCAATCGCCATAAGAGACATAGTGAACCAGTTGAAGCCGTAGCCGTAGTTCCACATCATAAGATTGCCTTCTTCCTCATTAATAGGCTGATATCTACTTTTTTAACGTACCTTTTCTTATAGTATATCCTATCGCTCTCACGTTTGTGTCACAGAAGGTGAGAGCGGTATCACACTTAGATTCTAGAGCTTTCGTGCTGGCGTCCGAAGCGGCGCAGGCGGAGCGAATTGCTCACCACTGTGACCGAAGAGAGAGCCATTGCTGCTGCCGCGAAGATGGGTGCTTGTTCTCGCAGGAACGGTATCATGGGCGAGAGGATCGCGGTCGGGATTAAGACAACATTATAGGCAAAGGCCCAGAACAGATTTTGCTTGATCGTGCGCATTGTTGCCCGTGAGAGGGCGAGGGCGGTCGCCATGCTGCGCAGGTTGCCCTTGACCAGCGTGATGTCCGCTGCCTCTATCGCCACATCAGTGCCTGTGCCCATCGCGATACCCGCGTCTGCCTGTACTAAAGCTGGTGCATCGTTGATGCCATCACCTGCAAATGCTACGACAAGCCCTTGTTCCTGCAAGCGTTTGACCTGATTGGCCTTGTCTTCGGGCAAGACTTCAGCCAGCACATGTTCAGGAGCGATGCCTACCTGTGCGGCGATGGCCTGCGCGGTGCGGCGATTATCGCCCGTAATCATCCAGACGCTGATGCCTTGCTCCTGTAAATGCTTCACAGCCTCAGCTGAACCGGGTTTGACGGTGTCTGCAACGGCGACCATGCCTGCAAGTGTCCCATCAATGGCGACCAGCATTGTCGTTTTGCCCTGTTTTTCTAGCCGCTCGCGTTGCTCTTGCAGAGGGCTACCATCAATTTGGTAGTCGCTGAGTAGCGCATGTGTGCCGATGAGGAGGGTATGCTCCTCAACTTGAGCCTCAAGGCCACGTCCAGCCAGGGCTGTGAACTGTTGAGGATAGCTCTGTAAGAGAAGCCCTTGCATTTTTGCCCCATCTACGATGGCGGAGGCGAGTGGATGTTCCGACCCTTGCTCGGCTTCCGCTGTCAGGCGCAGCATCTCATCACGTTTGCTCTCCACGAGGGCGATGACATCAGTGATGGCGGGTTTGCCACGTGTGATTGTGCCTGTTTTGTCGAGCAATACGGCTTGAACGGCTTGAATGCGTTCCAGGCTTTCACCACCTTTAATCAGAATGCCCTGCTCTGCTCCCTTGCCTGTGCCGACCATAATCGCGGTTGGTGTTGCCAGTCCCAATGCGCAGGGGCAAGCGACTACCAGCACGGCCACCGCTGCGACAATCGCGACAATCCAGGGATTGCTCGCGCTCGCACTCATGCCACTGCTGCTATATAGGTGGAAGACGTTGCCCATGATCGCCCATGCAATGAACGTCAGCGAAGCAATAATCAGTACTGTCGGTACGAAAATGCTTGAGATGCTATCGGCGAGACGCTGGATAGGAGCTTTAGAACCCTGGGCTTGCTCTACCATACGAATGATGCTGGCTAGTACAGTATCCGTACCAACCTTTGTCGCGCGCATGTGTAGCAGTCCACGCTGATTAATCGTTGCGCCAATCAGCGCGTCACCTTCAGTTTTCTCGACGGGAATGCTCTCGCCCGTAATCATCGATTCGTCAACAGTTGAGTGACCTGAGAGCGTGAGTCCATCGACAGGAATTTTCTCGCCTGGGCGCACGACTAATTCATCATTGACCTGTACCTGCTCGATAGGCTGTTCAATCTCTTGCCCGTCGCGCATGACATGAGCAGTTTTTGCTTGCAAGCCAATCAATTTTCGGATGGCATCGTTGGTCTGGCCTTTCGCGCGTGCCTCAAGGTATTTGCCCAAGAAAATGAGCGTGACAATCAGAGCTGTTGTGTCATAAAAGGTGATTCCACCAATGATTGATGGGAAGAAAGTCGCAACGATGCTCATCACATAGGCCGCTGTCGAGCCAAGAGAGACCAGCGTATCCATGTTTGCACTGGCATGGCGGAGTGTCTTGAGTGCGCCGCGATGGAATTCCCAACCAACGATGGCCCAGACCGGGGTGGTAAGTGCAAGCAAGAGATAGTTCTCACCGGGGAAGCGGTTCATAAAAAACATACTCAGGATAACAACGGGCAATGATAGCACAATGCCGAGTAGAAGCAGATTGCGTTTATGGATGATCTCCGCGGCCTTGCGCTTGTTCTGTGCATCTTCTTGCGGTGAAACGAGCGCGGCGTGTGTCTTCGGAGGAATAACCTCTGCCGACGATGGTGGCACTATCGCTGTCGACTGTTCTAATGGCGTAGCTTTATAGCCAACGGCGTCAACCTTTGTAAGCATTTGCTCGATGCCTGTAACACCTGGCTGATAGGTAACGGTGGCACGCTCGGTTGCTAGATTGACTTGTGCATCAAGGATACCGGGGAGCTTTTTGAGGCCTTTTTCGATGCGTATGGCACAAGATGCGCAGGTCATGCCTTCAAGCGCGAAAACTGCACGCTCTTCTGCTACTATGGTGACCGGAGTTGGCTCGGTGTTCGTCTGTGTTTGTTGCCTGGTCTCTGTTGCCATTGGTACGCTCGCTTTTTTGGTTCTATTTTTTCTCACGATGAGATACTTACGTTTTTACCATACCCCTATGGGAGGGGTATTGAGTATAGTATACCTGCTGAGTGGGGTGTTTGTCAAACGATTTTGGGTCTGCACTGTCTGTGTTGATAGATGTGTGAGCAAGACGTGATTTCACGACGTGTGATAAGGCGCAGACATTGTGAGCTGATTTGTCTGTTCAGATGTACGTCAGCATCGGAATTGCCGGATTTTTCCAGATGGCGTGCAAGAGGGCAACGCATTGTCAGGCAACGGAACTCTGTTGTTTATAGCTTGCTTGTGTTAAGCGGGCCAGACGGAAACGCTCTATTGGCACGGGCGGCGGCGTATTGCGCACGAGGCTGCTGAGAATGTCGCCGAGTAAGGGGCCAAACTTGAAGCCATGTCCGGTCAGTCCGGCGGCGAAAACGACGCGTGGATCATTGGGATGGCAGTCCAGGATGAAATTTTCATCAGGGCTTACGTCGTACATGCAGGCATCAACCTGGATTAAGCGTGCATTGCGTAGCATGGGGAGAAGCTGATACGTTTTTTCGGCAACCTGTCTAACCACACGTTCTTCAATCTGTGGTGATTGATCAGGATCAATGGTATTGCCAAAATTGTGTGAAGCAACCTTGAGCCAGTTTGGGCCACATCCTGCGTAGGTACTATGGATTGGAAAACCGTAAATATCGTCGCTTAAAAATGCGGGAAAGGTATGTAGTCCAAATAAGGTTGGTGAGAGATTGGCAAAATAGAGCAGATATTGGCGCGTGATACGGATAGGGAGATGTAGTTCGCCTAACAGACGATGCACCCAAGAACCGACGGCGAGAACGGCGCGCTCTGCCTGTATCTCGCTGTTATCGGCAGTACGAATGCGCAAAGGGGTGTGTGGATTGTCATGTAAGATAGATTTCACGTGGCATGACTCGTGGATTGTGCCGCCCATCTTGAGAATATTTTCTTTCAAAGCTTGTAGGCAGTGTGAGGCATAGAGAATGCCAGCCACCTTGTTGTATGTACACATGTCATAGGCTTGCGTGTTGAATTGCGGAAATAGCTGTTTACAGGTATCTCGTGAGAGCTGCTGAATGGGTAGTCCCATATCGCGCAGATGATAGTAACTGGCTTTTGTCGAATGGTCCGTTTCATTTCCCAGCGCGAGCAATTCGGTCTGCGTATAGAGTGTGCGTTGGCTGCGTTGTTCAAGCTCATGCCAGCGATATAGACTTTGTAGTACCATTTCTGAATAGAAGCGTTCTTCTCCATATTCGAGGCGTAATAAGCGTGAGAGACCGTGTGACGTGCCACGTTGATGATCGACCGCGGCTTGTTCCAAGACGGTCACGTTGTGCGAGCCTTGTTTTAATAGCGCGTAGGCAGTTGCCAGTCCGACGATACCTGCGCCTATGATGACGATCCGTTGCTGATACATGAATTGCTGCCCTCCCATCGTTGTGTGCCTGATACAACGGAGTATAGCAAATAAAGGCGTGGAAAGTCAAGTATAAATCGTCTATTTTGCGATAAAACAAGAAATTAAATGGAATGGTTTGTACTTTTTATATTGTAATTTATAAGTATTATATTTGTAGATCATTATGTAAAATAAAATGTAACAAACGTGGGCGAAAAATGCCACGTTGTGCAAACGTTTTGTGGTGGTTTTGTCATGGGGTGATGACATTGTGCCATGTGGTAGGATAGCATTGTCCTGTAATAGGTTGGTGGTTGCTAAAAGACAACCTCAGTAGCATGTCAATACAATAGCTAGCGGTCTATCTTTAAGGGATGCACTTACTTTTGTTGGATTGAGAAAGGGAGCCATGCAAGAAGAAATTGTAACATCGCCCAAGGGTGTCATACGGCATGTATCCATTGCGTCTTCAGATGTTGTAACGGGTATGCCACTTTTGCCATCATCAAAGTACTATACCTTGCGCTATTTGTTAGCCGCAACGTTGGCGGCGGGGGAAAGCACGTTGATTGCTCCTGCGGACAGTGATGATAGTGAAGCTTTGTTTCGTGGTTGTCGTGCATTAGGGGCGACCCTTGTTTGGCAAGATGAACAGCAACGCACGTTATGTGTGCATGGCATCGACCCGTTTCGCCTGAGTGAGCGTTCAGAGCCTGTGGAGATTAATGTAGGGAATGCGGGTGCAGTTTTGCGTTTGCTGCTCGGTGTAGGAGCCTTGTTGCCCGCTGTTACTTTTGTGACCGATCATCCGCAATCGTTGGGCAGACGCCCAAACCGTGAACTTCTTGAGGCATTGAGTGCGTTGGGTGTGAATTGTCAGGGGACAGGTCGTGAGGGTTATCTGCCTATTACCTTGTATGGTGGGAAACTACACGGTGGGAAGGTAGCTATTTCGGGTGCGCGTAGTTCGCAATATCTCAGTTCGTTGTTGTTTCTGGCTCCGTTGTTGAAAGAAGGGCTAGAGATTCGGGTGGTGGATGGTTTGAAATCACAGCCGTTGGTACGAGCAACGTTGGAAACACTGCATGATGCGGGTATAGAGGTTCAGCACGACGAAACGTTGCTGCATTTTGCTATTCCTGGCGGGCAAGCGTATCAAGCGCGTGCTTACACCATTCCTGGGGATTATCCCTCGGCGGCTGCCCTGATTGCCGCTTGTGCCGTGGCCCCGAACCCGACGAGTCAATTGACACTCACGCCGCTGCGTCCGGGCGAGGAGATCGGTGAAGAACTGCTTGCGGCTTTTCGCTTGATGGGGGTGGACATCGTGAGGGAAGGCGAGACCGTGTGCGTGCGTGGTGGGCGTCCTCTGCATGGTGTGATGGTGGATGGCGACCGTATCATTGACTGTATTCCCGTACTGGTAGCGACTGCTTGTTTTGCTGAGGGTCAAAGTGTCTTTTATAATATCGAAAGCCTGCACTATAAAGAGTCTGACCGTATTAATGACCTGTGTGCGGAACTACAACGTGCAGGTTGCGATGTTACTCCGCAGCAAGACGCAATCATCGTGCAAGGGCGTCCCGCGGGCATTCTGGGAGGCGTTAGCGTTGCTGGGCACTCCGATCATCGTCTGTTGATGGCGTTGACTATCGCGGGCATGCGCAGCCAGCAAGGTCTGATCCTCACGGGGTGCGAACATATCGCGAAAAGCTATCCTCACTTCTTCCAATCCATGCAAAAATTAGGCGTGCAGATAGCTTATGCATAATCTGCCCCATTGCGCTATAGCAAAATTTGCCACAGGATGGTACAATAGCCCTCGATTGTAGAGGGATGGTGTTGCGCTTATTGTATGACGAGAAGGGGAGGGATGCATTCTCTTCAGCTATGCGGTGGAAAGGATGATATCTAGTGTATAGGTTCAAGAGCTTTGATAGTGCCGTTTGCGGTGATAGTATGTCCGCTCTTGAGGTAATCGTCAATACCTGGATGGAAGAAGAGCGTCCACGCATTCGTCATTTCACGCAAGCCGTGCGCGGAGAGCATATTCTGCTCAGCTTTGTCTATGAGGATACGCAAGAATTGGAAAAGCGTGTTGCGGCCCATACGCAGCAAGGTATTCAGGTACAACGCTTCTTTGATGAAGACTATGTTGAGGAGCGTCCAACCACCCCGCGTATTCCAGCGACGCCGCCGCCTCAGCACTGAAATTTTTGGTATGATAGCCGTTCATGGCTGGTAGAAGATGTTGCTTCTGATAAGATGAGGTAAATAGATACGTATGCCTGTGCCATATCTACTTTATTGCACGCCAGATGGGGAAATACGCGAGGAACCCCGTTTACAAGCTCTTTCCTTTGGTGAACGCCCCCTGGAAATGCGCGATCTGATCCCGTTGCCCGATGGTGTCACGTTATCGATGATGCCAGACCGTCTAGCGATTGGGCGTAAACGCAATGGTGAGCGTCAGGTCGTGGCACAAACACGTGGTTGGGCAGTTGCCGCACTCTTGCCAATCGGCTATACACGCACCTTGTTGCCTGCATATGAGAAAGTGCCGGATACAGAACCATTGCCTTTTTTTGGTTATAGTGCCGTTGCGGGTTTGCAAGGACGCTTTTATGTTGCCGCGCTCAAGACCGATAATCCGCATAAATGGCATCCGCGTGTTTTTTCACGGCGCGCGCTGGAACAACGGGTCCATGAGAAACAAGTGGCTTTCCCGCAAAACCGTGTGATTGCGCAACACGCTCATTGCGCGCTGGATTACTCGTGCCCCACAGCCAGCAATCTGTTCTTTGAACGTTGGGAGATGGCAATCGCTGTTTCACCCGGTTGTAATGCACGTTGTATTGGCTGCATCTCCAAGCAAGAAGAGGAAGACTTGATCTCGCCGCAGGATCGCCTGACGTTCATTCCCACCGTCGAAGAGATTGTGGAAGTGGCTGTTCCTCATCTTGAGCAGGCAGAAGAGGCCATTGTCAGTTTCGGTCAGGGTTGTGAGGGGGAGCCATTGATGCAGTGGCGGCGGATTGCGCAGGCGATCACGGCAATTCGTGCGAAGACGCCCAAAGGGGTTATCAACATCAATAGCAATGCTAGCAATCCGCGCTGGTTGCAACGTCTCTACGATGCAGGCCTTGATACTCTGCGCGCCAGCACGATTTCGGGCCATCCTGAGACGTATACGGCCTATTATCGTCCGATTGGCTATACATTTGATGATGTGAAAGAGTCGCTCAAACGTGCCCGCGATGCTGGCCTCTACACTTCGATTAACCTGCTCTGTTTTCCAGGCATGATTGATCGTGAGCGTGAGGTAGAAGCGTTAATCGCGTTTGTGCGTGAGGTTGGCCTGAATCTGATTCAGCTACGCAACCTCAATATTGACCCGGAAGTTTTGTTGCCGCGCATGCCAGCCTTGGCCGCGATGGGTAAGGCACTGGGCATGAAAACGCTGATCGAAACGCTGCAACGCGAAGTCCCAACGGTCGCAATCGGCAATTTTTCACGCCCGATACAACGTGTGCAGCAAGCACCTATTTGAGCATGCGGTTAGGCCTCACCAATGTTTTGTGTTGGCTGCTTTCTCCACTCTAACAGCATTTTGCGCGCAGCAACTGCGACTGGGTCCACGCCAAGTTGGGCCAGGCAGTCGCGTGTTGCGCAACCTTCTGGCGTGCCAAGATCATGACCACGATAGAAGCAGGGCATACAGGACAGATCGAGATGAACAACCGTTGTTTTTGAGGATGTGGCAGCATCGGTATATGGTCCCCATGCTTTGTAGTTAGTCAAGCCGAAAATAGCAATGGTGGGTGTGCCAACAGCAGTGGCCAGATGCATGAGAGCCGAGTCGTTGCCGATGAAGAGGTCGGCTTGTTCCAGCACTGCCGCAGCAACACGAATACTGCCTTTACCCGCGAGGCTACGCGCTGGCATTGATGAACGCAGCATGCTGATGATGCGTTGATGCAGTTCAGCCTCTTCAGGTCCACCAACAAGGAGCAGTTGTCCACCGGTGTCATGAAAGAGGGTGTCTGCGAGTTGCGCAAATCGTTCTGGCGACCAGCGGCGTGCTGTGCTATAGCCACCACTTCCTGGATGGATGGTAATGATGGGGTGTGGTGTGTCTTCTCGCGTGTTGTCCCCATAGACGAGTTGGGCCGCTTTTTGCCGTTCTTCGTCTGTTAGTGGTACATAAAGTGATTTACTGCTTATCGTTGCTCCAGCGGCCTCGGCGAGGGCCATGTAATAATCAGCTTCGTGCATGGCACCAAAGCCAGCGTCTTGTACGGCGATGTTAAGAAACCAGCCGTGTCCATTTTCCAAGCCAATGCGCCAACGTGCTCCTGTTGCGCGCATTAGCACCTGATATTTGAGTCGTCCGAAGGGAAGGGTCAGGTGATGCATGAGTATGACGGCATCGTAGCCACCTGTGCGTAAAGCGTGCCAGAGGGGGCGTAGGCGTGCAAGGTTTTGCGGATGTGTGATGATCTGGCGTGGATAATCGAAGAGGTATTTATCTAGCACAATGACGTGGTTGATAGCATCCCATCCATTAAGCAGGCCAGCGGAATCGGGTGTCACAAGCAGGTCTATAGTTGCTTGTGGGTAACTTTCACGTAGGGCGCGTAACGCAGGGGTTGCCAGGAGCAGATCGCCGATCCCAGCGAGTTTCACAACCAGAATATGGGCATCGGGTTGTAGGGCGACAGCGTGTTTTTGCATTAATGTACCTGCTCGTTCTCTGGTGACCACGTGTAAAAATCAAATTTGCACGTTTCTTGAAAGCCGATGCGCTCATAAATGCGCCGGCCCATCGCGGTAGGTGAGAGCATAGCGATGTGATAGCCGAGTGTGCGAGCGGAGCGCAGAGCATGGCAGGTCATCGCTATGCCGATGCCCTGCCGACGTGCAGCTGGAATACTGGCCACTCCGTAGATACCAGCTACGCCCGCGTGTAAGAGGAGAGACGTGACGGCGACGGCCTTTCCTTGTTGCCAGCCAATGTAGTGATGCCAGATGCTCTCTGCACCAAAGCCGCTGTACAGGTAGGTTTCATAGTATGCTTGGACAGCATTTTCAGAGCTTTCCCATCCCTGTTGGCTGGTATCGCGCCAGATGCGCAGCTGTGCTTCATCCTCTACCTCGCTGATATGTAAGTCTGTGGGTGTGGTGATCTCATGCATCTGAGCGATGGCGAGAGCCATACCGACGTTTGTGCGTTGATAGCTCAAACCATGCATGCGCAGATAGCTTGCTAGCTGTGGGGGATATGTGCTTGGCCCAACAAACCAGCCAATCTTGGAGTGACGCTGCTTGAAATAGTCCAGAATCATCTCAATTTTGGCATGAATGACATAAGGGGCATCACTGTGTAAGTGGGTATGTAGTACGCCGTTGTAGCCGAGCGAACCGGTGAAAAACCAGAGCAATTCCTCGTCCCCGCAGAGCTGCGCACCGGGCAGCTTGCGCCCAAAGCAGGCCATTTCTTCGACAAAATTGGCGTCCATTGCAGCGAGCAAGTTGGGTGCTGCAAGACTCGTCAGTATCTCATTCATCCTTGGTCCCTCACGCTTGAGATACGCGGGCGGTCTTTGAGCAATGCACTGGCACGCTCAAAAACACGTGTAGGCGTGATATCTTTCATGCATTGTGTGGTGTAGAAACGGCAATCTGCCGCGTCTTTTGCATTGTAGCACGGGCTGCACCAGATATCACTACGCAATACGATGACAGCAGGACTAACGGGGCCGCTCAATGCGGGGTCTGTAGGACCATGGATGGCGATCAGTGGTGCATCTACGGCTTCGGCGATATGCATGGGACCGCCATCACCACTCAGGACGACGTCTGCACGTTGCATCAG
>DAICZM010000116.1 GCA_027311145.1 Ktedonobacterales bacterium | reverse complement strand
CATGGGCGGGGTGGGCATGTTTTGCGCCTGTTGCAGCATAAACTCGACCTGTGCTACCTTGTCATTCCAGCCGCGACTGCGCAAAAAACCTAGCAAGGCATTGTACACTGTAAGAGCTTGCTCTTGCTCTCCCAGCATACGATGTGCTTCAGCAGCCTCCTGGCAAAGTTGTACAAGCTGGTCGGACTCCTCCAGGGTCAAAGCGTCTAAGTTGACGCGGTCAACCGCCTCGTCAAAGTGTACGGTTGCGGTCCGTAAATCGCCTTTGGCCCGATAGCACTGGCCCAGCGCATAATAGCAGGAAAGTGCATAATCGGGGTCGTTGAGCAGCATCTGAAAGCGCCGGATGGCCTCTTCCCAGCGTTGTTGCTCCTGATAGAGCCAACCCAGGAAATATTGAGCATCTGGACGATCAAAGCCGCTTTCCAGAATTTGTTCACAGAGGTCAATCGCATCGTTGAAACGTCCCTGAGCTTGAAACGCTTGTGCCTGCTTGAGGACTCCTGTGACTTGGTTAGCTGTAATTTTTCTGCGGGGAGCAGGACCAGAGTTTGCGCCCTGTCCGTTCATTGCCAGTGATGGTCCCTGATTTCCCGCGCCACCGAAGTTGCCCGCGCTACCCATGTTACCCATGATGCCAGTATTCCCTCCGCTTATATTGCCCGCTCTTGGTTCATACGCCAGCGGGCCGCCTGTGAATGCCGATGGGGCAGAGCTATCACCTGTAGCAGATGTGTACTGTCCCATATATCCCATTGTCTCTCTCTCACCAGGTGCTGGTGAAGATGCTGTTTCTGAAAAAGGTGCGTTGGAGGCTGCATACGCATTGCCGTCTCTGCCCTTCAGAATGTGTGTTAATAACTGTTGTGCGTCTTGATTGTTGGCGTCAGCTCGTAGTGCCTCCTCGCATTGTACACGTGCTAGCCCTAACTCATTGCGTACTAGATGGCCCTGTGCAGCCGCCAAACGCTCTTGCACCATAAGCGCAATCTCTTTTTTTTCAAAGTAGTAGCTTGCCAGACGTTCATGTGGCTCAGGATTGCTGGGAGAAAGTTGCACTGCTTTCTGCCAAGCGGCTTCGGCGCGTGCTCCCTGCCCCGCCTGTGAATACAGGTCGGCAAGATGCAGGTATGCTTTGTATGCATCATCGCGGCGTTTGAGAATGCCGTATAGCTCTGCCGTTTTGCTCAGCGCGATCACATTGCCGGGTTCTTGTTGCAGCATATATTCGTATTGCTCCAACGCTTGTTGCCACTGTTTCGTCTGCATACAACAGAAGCCCAAGCCTCCCCGCGCTGCCATATCGTCTGGAAACTCGGCTAATGCTCGTTGATATTCTCGTGCTGCTTCTGTCCATTGGCTATTCCAGCGATAGCGGTCGGCGACACTGATTGCCTCTTCAAAGGCTTGTCTGTTTCCAGGCATGAAAGGTTCGCTTTCTCACACGATAGCACAGAATATAACATTCCTCCTGTTCCTCACCCCCACTAATGCTACGCGCTTAGATGCGCGAAGTTGATCCCTGGATCGGCCTCCTTGTACCGGGTAGTTAGGTTCAGTCAGGAGTAGGGTACTACAAATCTGCTGTCTGAACACTTCTTTTAGTACTAAAGTACTGATTTCCACGCGGTGAGTCCGTTTGCTAAACGGATGCACGCATGGCGACTTGGCTTACTTGTCTACATGCCGGCAGAAGGACGGCTATCCACGATAGTTGATAAACTGGAGTGCAACTGGATAGTCTTTCTGCTTTAGGGCCACGATGACTGCTTGTAGTTCGTCACGGCTTTTGGCAATGACGCGCACTGTTTCGCCCTGTAGCTGTGGACGCACTTTGGGAAACATGTCACGGATAAACTTGTTGATCTCCTTTCCCAATTCTTGCGAAATGCCTTGCTGCAATTGAATGACTTGACGCACTCGACTGCCGGCTGCATTTTCCTCTTTACCCGGTTTAAAAATCTTGAGCGGTAGTCCACGCCGTACTGCTTTTGATTCCAGAATGTCGCGCACACTTTTCAGCGTGAGTGTGCTATCCGTCAGGATCGTGATGCCATCTTTGCTATGCGTGATTTCTGTTTTGGTATCTTTCAAGTCGTATCGTGTCTGCACTTCACGGCGCACCTGGTCCAATGCATTCACCAGTTCTTGTTCGTCGAACTGCGATACTACATCGAATGAACACTCTCCAGCCATGAAATCCTCTCTTTACTTTCTTTTTTAGTACTGAATGGCTAATGGTATTACGTTAGACTGGCCAGGAAGAGGGTGAACCCAATGCCTGACTATGTTTCAACACTCACCTTTTTTGGGCATTGTAACGTATTTCACGCCATTTTGCCACTGTATCCCCCAATTGGATTAGGGTTGCCTGTCTGCCCTCTTTGGATATGATATGATATGCAAAAATGTGTTTTTGCATTGTGAAGAGGGGAATATATGGTTGCGATGCTCTATGAAAGCCAACCGTTAGTGGCACGGATGACAGCGCAGTTGCGCACTGAGGCTGCTCTCTTTCGCAATCACTATCAGCGGATGCCGCGTCTGGCACAGGTCATTGTTGGGCAGGATGCGGCGGCGGCCCTGTATAGTCGGCAATTGGTGCGAGCCTGTCGTCAGGTTGGTCTCAGTTGTGTGACGGTTACCTATCCTTTTGAGACGGAAGAGACAGAACTGCGTGCGGAAATTGCCCGCTTGGGTGATGATGGAACTGTCGATGGTGTTACCTTGTTATTGCCCTTACCTGCACATATTCGCCAACGTATTGTGATGGAAGCCTTGCGTCCAGAGAAGGATGTTGATGGACTGGGTCCACGCAATGCGGGCAATCTGTTGCTCGGCTTCCCAAATTTCATCCCCTCGACAGCGGATGCTGTCCGTGCTGTTCTCGACGATGCCGAGATTGCGCTTGCGGGACGGCATGCTGTTGTTGTGGGACGCAGCAATATGGGCGGAAAACCGATTGCATTGGTGTTGATGCAGCGCGATGCGACGGTCACGGTTTGTCATTCGCATACGCACAACTTGCAAGAAATTACGCGCAGCGCGGATCTCCTGGTGGTCAGTGTAGGACGACCTGCGTTGATTACCGCTGATATGGTCAAGCCAGGGGCTATTGTGCTGGATGCGGGCATAAATGCGCTCGATGGGCGCGTTGTGGGCGATGTCGAGAGCGTTGGCGTGCGCGAGGTTGCATCATTCCTGACGCCTGTCCCCGGTGGCCTGGGGCCGTTGACCCATCTCACACTGTTGCGCCATACCTTGCTCGGTCCCCAATAACGGTGGCTTGGTAGCTTGTTATGATATTGCAACGAAGAGTCCGCTTTTCTTAACCAAGTTCCTACCGGCTCTCAATGGAATATCTATCTTTAGCTGCTAGTATGTTTATACGAGAACATCTTGCATACCGTGAACGGGAGAACATCACACACATGCGCCAACAATCTAGCGATGAAGACACGCTTTTATCTATCGATATGCTTCTATGGAGTGCATTGACCACGAAGGAGCAGATGCGCCGCTTTGAACTGCTCCGCCTCGCCTTTTTCGTGCTGAAGCTGCGCAAGCTTGAGCAACGCAAACAAGAAGTGGTAAGTCTGCCATCGGAAGAGCATGCTGCACTACATGCGGAACATGAATTCCGTTGTAATCTCTTGCGTCACGTCATCTTTCACCAGATGATTACCCTCTCATCGTTGGATGCGCATGAGCAGGCCATGCAACTTATTGCGTCGTGTCGGGTATAGTATGGCTAAAATACCCATCTTTGCCCCCATTTGACACGGGTGTAGTAATCGAACCACTGAAATTTAAAGCAATACCTTCTTTATCAAGGGTGCGCTGTATCTGATTAACATCGCAGTAGGCGGCGATAGCAAGCGGGCCAATACGACGTGGACGTAGTGTTTTGAAACGCACTGTACTACATATCTCGTCGGCTAGTGCTTCGCTAGAAACCTCGATGAGGAGAACCTGAGAAATGCGTGCCCCTTTATAGCCGCGAGACCAGTCCTGTAAGGTATATTCGACGTTTTGTGGCAAGTCTTTTTGGCTATGTGTGCGCAAGGTTGCAAGGACGCGTTCGATGGTCAAGCCCGCATTCATGCCGCGTAGCAGCGATGTGCGCGTGAGCAGGAGGCGGCTGACTCGCCCTGCATGGTGCAGTTGCGCGAATGGGAGTAGCGCATAGAGGGTGGGTAGATCTTCTTCAAGCAGAAGCAGTTCAAAATTTGGCTGTACGATGAGCGCACGGCGAGTTGGTTGGGCTGTTTGCTCCTCAGGTGTTTTGCTGGTCATCTGTTTCAGCACGGCTGCACCCAACTCGGTCAGCATAAACGTGTCGGGGTCAAGTATGGTCTCATCGTCGTCTTCATCCTCGGCAGCGTGTTTCTGCTCCAGATCGCCGAGGCTTACTATGCCCAGTTCATACAGCGATGAGGCGAGGAGGCCTTTATAGACTTCGCCGTCAGCTTGCATCCATTTTACGCGGTCATCGACGTATGCGGGTTTGTTCGGATGGCGATAGGCTGTGTTGTAGAGGGCTAACGGTTCCTCTTTGAAGATCATTTGGAGTAACGATGGGATGCTGTACCAGAGACCGGGTTGGCATTTGCGTAGGTATTTGAGAATAATACTGCGTCCCTGTTTGGGATTCCACGCATATGAGTCCCAGACAGTATAGGCGCGGTGGAAATGCTCACCATAGAGATCGAGCCAACTTTGGCTATCTTGCCAATACTGGAGCAGACGCTGACTCTGCTCTCGCATGGTGAGCGTGGCCCAGGCGTCCATATTCACGTCTGGCTCATAGGTGGGCTTCATTTCGCGTAACGGTGGTTGTGGACAATGGAGCAAATCTAGTTCGAGGGCAAGCGCGAATAACATGTCCAGATAATAGTTTTCCCCATCATATTTGTAGCGTGGCAGACCATGCAACGAGGGCTGAATTTTCTGGGCCATTCGTTTGTATAAGCGACCTGACTGGGTAGGCTGGAGTATCTGTTGGTAGGTTGCACTGATGATCGTTGCCAGGTCGTATTGTATGCATGCTTCTCCGGGCTTAATAAAGGGGGGTGGCTCTGAAATTGTCTCAAACCCCGCCGGTGGGAGCGGGAGGGAGGCTTTGGGGAGCGCGGCGAGCAGGGTTGGATAGAGATCAGCTGGCACAAAAAGCGCACGTTCTCCCGTTTTGAGCATACAGTCGAAAGCAACTCCTGCTTGGGTTAGTGTCTGCAAGAGGGTAGAAAGCTCTGAATCATCATACATTGTATGTGTACGCACGTCATGCATGCTAATCTGGCGACCCTGCGCGTAGAACCAGTCCAAGAAGGAGCGTATTTCGGGTGAGAGATGAGATAACGCTGAGATAGCAGTCGTAGGACGGCGAAATTCATTCGCGATCAAGCTGCGCATGACGGCCATGGGTAGATAGTCGTAGGGACTCTGGGTGTATTGTGGATCAGAAAAGTTGTTTGCCGTGACAATTTCGCTCAAGGTGGTTGATTGGAAGGTGTTGAGCAATTCAAGGTGTGTTATATCAATAGGACTATGTATTTGCGCAAAGATTTCGCGTCCGGTTTCGTAGCAGTGTGTAACAAGCTCTTTATAGGGAAAAACAAAGAGGATTGGGGTTGTTTTCTTGCTTTGTTTGGTTGTCTTGCTCAAATCATCGCGCATTTCTTCATAGACAAGGGCATAGGAAAACAATGCGCTGAGTGCAGCTTCAAAACGATCAGCAGGCAGATTCACCTTTCCGGGTAGCTGAGAGTGTTCTATGCCATTGCGGTTCTGTGGTTTGAGCAAGCTGTAAAACACCTCGCGTTCGTCTGCGGTGAGATGCTCCCAAATGAAACGCAAGGTAATGGCATGTGTGACGCGTCCTGTAATGAGTGCTAGATGCGTGAGGGCGGGATGTTTCTCATCATCAGCCTCGCGGCTTAAGCCCCAAAGGCGATAAATTCGGCGCAATTGTTCATCACTACAAGCATGTAATGCATCTTGTAAAGTTTTCAATCTCTGTTACTCCGTTGAGGTTGCTGTTTCTGTTGCAGGCTGGTATTGCTCTAGAAAGCGGATGACCTCGCGTGTTAACTGACTGGGTGTCGATGCGCCAGCCGTGACGGCGACGCGTTTCTTGTCGTGTAACCACGCGATATCGAGCTGCGAGAGGTCTTCGATGCGCACGGCGGGAACCCCGGCCAGTTCTTCTGAAACCTGTACGAGTCGATTGGTATTGTTGCTTTTGGGGTCACCGACTACAATCGTGAGGTCTGCTCCCTTTGCCTGAGCAGCAACAGCCTCTTGACGATTTTGTGTAGCGGCGCAGATATCGACATGCACCTCGGCTTGTGGGTAATGGGCCTTGATATACTGGATCACGCGGCGTGTATCCCACTGTGAAAGCGTGGTCTGTGTCGAGACAGCGAGTTTTTGCTGCTGTGCGGGCGTGAGGGTGAGCGCATCGACATCGGCCTCAGTCTCGATTAAGCTGATCTGTCCGGGTACCTCACCCATGACCCCTTCTGGCTCTGGATGGCCTTTTTTGCCAATGTAGAGGATGTAGTAGCCTTTTGCCACAAGGTCGCGCACAAGATCATGGGTGACAGTTACATCAGGGCACGTGGCGTCAATGCAGTAGAGGCCGCGTTCGCGGGCGCGTTGTTTGACTAATGGGGAGACGCCATGTGCAGTGAAGATAACGGTTCCTTCCATGACGTGTTCTAAAATGCTTGCCCGGTCGGGACCATCCAACGTGACGATGCCCAGTTGTGTCAATTCGTCAATTGCGTGTCGGTTATGGATGATTTGACCGATAATGTGAATAGGGCGTGGCAATGCTTGGTCTTTTGCTGCCTGGCGCGCAGCCGTTAAGGCATCAACAACGCCGTAGCAATAGCCACGTGGGGAGATCTTAATTACTTCCATTGTTTTCTCTATTATATATAAGCACGGGTCTGTAAGATGTAACTCATCTGTGCAAGTGCAGGACTCCTTCAGTATAGCACATGTTTCAAGATGCTTGTCTTGCTTGGTTCTTTGCCAGCAGATGACGCAAGTCGTCGGGGGTGTATAGACACACTGCTGGCAGCAACCCTGCTAATTCTTCGACCGACGTAGAGCAGGCCAGGTCGAGGATTACCAGCGGGGTGTGACGCCTATCACATCCCTTTGCAACTGTTGCTGCCGTTAACATAGGAAAGACGCAGCCCTCTGGCGTCTTGCGCAGTGCTTTGGGTATGCTGATAAGCAGATGTATCGATGGTAAGAGCGGCGAAACATGTGCAGGGGTGTCTTCTTGATAGACCTGTTGCATGCCAGCGGCATAGAGCAGGTGTGCATATAAGTGTCGTTGCTCTTCAGGACCGATTAACAGGGCTGAACGACCGTACAGACCGCCCAGGCATGCATCTGCGATAGATACAACCTGTGGTGCGATGTACCGCATTCGTCTTCTCCTCTACCACACTAGGAAACAGTATGCACCTGCGTAAACAGGCGTTCTTTATCATACTATAGCAAATTGTGTCGATAGTGTTGTAGGGCTATGCGGTATTGTGACTATTGTGATACGGGCCGCGTCGGTGATGCAAAGCATATTCCCAGAAAAGGTCATATCCGTATCGTACCTGCGTAGTCGTTCTGGTAGAATGCTGACGTGGGGTCCGTTTTTGCTGTTCGGAAAAAGAACCAGTCAAAGACTACTCTGTTGTCTAGAAAAGAAAGGTGTTCTTATGTGTGGTCGATATACGCTCACGGCTGATCTGGAACAGGTGGCGCGCACGTTTCAGGTGGCACCCGTTGCCCAGAATGCGCTGACTGACGGCGGACATCGCTATAATATTGCTCCTACGCAGCACGTGGTAACTGTGATGGGTGAAGGGGATGGAACGCAAAGACATCTGGCATTGCTGCGTTGGGGGTTAGTGCCAACATGGGCCAAGGAAGAAACGTTGGCGGCGAAGATGATCAATGCGCGTGCCGAGACGCTTGCTGAAAAACCGAGTTTCAAACGTTTAGTGCGTGTACGTCGCTGTTTGGTAGTCGCGGATGGCTTCTATGAATGGAAACAAGACGAGCATAGTAAAACACCAATGTACATTACGCTCAAGACGGGTGGGCTTTTGGCCTTTGCGGGTATATGGGACGAGTGGAAGCATCCTGATGGTGCTATCTGGCGGACCTGCGCGATTATTACGACGCAGGCGAACGCCCTTGTTGCCCCCATTCATGAGCGTATGCCCGTCATCTTGTCGCCTGAAGCGTATGCGACATGGCTGAATACGCAGGTACATGACGAGCATGTGCTACTTCCCTTGCTTGCCCCATATCCGGCTGAGCAAATGATGGCGCGCGCCGTCTCTAAACAGGTCAATAATCCGCGCTACGATAGTGCTGAGCTAATCGCGTAGGTTAGTGTGTCTCCGTATGGAAGAAGCGCAGCAATTGCCAGCTTGATGGTAAGAGAGCGGCAGCAATCACAACCTTAACCAGATCACCCGCGATAAAGGGGAGCATGCCAGCGACAATGGCTTGTCTCAGGCTGAGATGGTAGACAACGGCTAACCAGGGCACGCCAAGCGCGTAGATAATGAGCATACCGGGGAGCATTGCCAGAGTTGAGGTCAGAAAACGGCGGTCGAGTCCGCGTTCACACAGCCATCCTACGACGAAACAGGCAAAAGGATAGGACCAGAGATAGCCAGCTGTTGGACCCAGTAGGTAGAGCAGACCGCCGCCTTTTGCGAAAACGGGCAGGCCTGTTGCGCCCTCGAGCAGATAGAGCAGAGCTGCGAGCGCGCCACGTTTGCTGCCGAGGGCCGCGCCGATCAGCACAACTGCAAGGGGCTGAAGTGTGAATGGCACAGGCGTAAAAGCTAGCGGTATACTGGCGCGTGCGGACAGCGCGAATAAAAAACTGCATCCCACGATCAGGATGCTGTCACGTACTAGCGCGGCGCGGCGTGAAGAACGGGTAGGGACGAGATAATCTGCGAGCGTTGTGCCAGGGGCAATCGCCATGAAATAACTCCTTTGCTATGTGCGATGCTATCCGATAAAATGTAGCCTCGTTTTTATTATATCCAATCCCGCTGCTTTTTGCTGGCTTTTCCTCTTGCTCTATCCGTAGCGGCAGCGTGCATCTCATGTATATTGCTGCGCTCTAACGTGATATCATGTGAGCAGCGTGTTGATCGCATGCGCGCTATGCTGTCAGAAGGTTAGGATTATCATATGCAACCAATGCAGTCGGGAGATGCAGTTCTCTTTGTGCCGCCTGCTGTTCAGAAACTTGCACACGCCCACCATTTGGGAAATGTACAGGCACTCTACGAGCAACGTCGTCCCACCATTCTCTATCGCTTAAGTGGTCTGTTTTGTCTTGTCATTGGCATCTGTATCATGCTGGTCTTTGCACTGACATACGCACAATTTTTTATCTCATGGCCGTTCTGGCAGGCCCTGCTTGTCCCATTGGTGGGAGCTGGCTGGCTCTTCTTCGGCCTCTGGGTCTTCATCGTGACACTTTTGCCGCAGCTGAGTGTTTTCGTGTATGCTGATGGCATGGTTTATGTGC
Organism: Ktedonobacterales bacterium; assembly: GCA_027311145.1. Taxonomy (GTDB): domain Bacteria; phylum Chloroflexota; class Ktedonobacteria; order Ktedonobacterales; family Ktedonobacteraceae; genus DTNP01. Next base: position 1,933 of record DAICZM010000116.1, on the reverse strand, counting down.
TGCGCAAACGAAAGGTGATACGCTGGGAGCAGATTACCAAACTCTGGAAAGAGATACGTTTAGGCGAGGACACCACCGTTTTCCGCTCGTACCGCATGCAGCTTGCCGATAGAAGCCAGTATGCATTACCCAACGACCTCTCCGAAAATGAACGTTTGGGCCAATTGCTGGAACAGATCACGACTCCCCGTCTTTATCCTCTGGCATTGGCGGCCTTTCATGCTGGACGCCCCGTCACTTTTGACTCGTTAGTCCTGGAGAAACAAGGTATTCGTATCCAGAAACGTTTCTTGCTTTGGCAAGAAGTGGCACATATCAAGATTGATGATCTGACGACTAGCATTTATCGTAAGCATGAAGCGCGCCCCTGGGCCATAGTGCGTACCGCGACGCTCTCAAATCTGGGTGTTTTGAAGGAGATGATCGACTATGTGCGCTATACATTGGCGCATGATATGCCGGCAACGGCTCATGCCCTGTATCGTGCTGGCATTGTACTTTCGTTCGGCTCGCTCCATGTGAGTCAGCAGGGCGTAATCATCGAAAATGCCCTGCGTTTGTCTTGGCAGGAGATCGCGAGCATGAGTGTGGGGGAGCGTGAGGTCATCATTCGCCGCCAGGGCCATTCACCCGAATGGTTAGCGATCTCCAATGCATCGCTGACCGATCTTGCTATTTTGCGCGAGCTGCTGCTCTCTATTATGCAGAATCAAGCATGAAATCTTTCTTTTCTTCTGAAATGAGGAGAGCTGTGTTTTGCAAGCAGGTGAGCGACTATGCATAGTGTTTCTACGGTTTTTGCAACTTGTATGAACACTCGTTCGTAGTAGGTATAACGTTGTGAAACAAGGAGTGAAAAAATGCAACAACAGCAACAGACACCATTTTCGGAACAAAAGGCTTACCCGAAACGCCTGGACATCTTTTTACATCTCTTCAAAACGGGTCGCTTATTGTGGGCATTGCTTACAGATGGGCGTATTACGCTGGTGCAGAAAGTTCTTTTTCTTGGTTCTATTGTCTTGCTGCTGGTCTTGTTGTTTTTTCCAGATCTGCTTGGAGAGTTTATTGCCAGCACCGTGTTGCCCTTAGTGGGAACTGTGTTGGGCATTCCACTAGACGCGGGTTTTGATTGGGTGGCATTCGCGCTGGTAGTGGTAAGCCTGCTCCGTGTGTTTCCAGCCTATGTGGTTGCCGAACACTATCAAATCATCTTTGGCTAAAAAACAGGGCGGCCACTAACGGCTACCCTGTTTTTTAATGTAATGTGCAAGATCATCACATGTGTATTTTGTCATTGCTGTTGGATGGCCTGAATTTTGTGCCATCGTTAATAAACACCGAGACTTGATCCTGATTCGGCATGTGGATATGGATAATCATGTCTGGCTTGCCATCGCCGTTGACATCACGAAACTCTAATGTCACAGGGGCAAGATCACCATTCTGGCCGGCAATGTAGACCGGCGCGATATAATTGATAGACTTCGATGGATCGCCCCCCATAAATTCAACCACGATAACCTGATGGTTGAAGTTCATCGCGATAAAATGGCTGGGATGCGTTTTGCTGTCACTATGGCCGACAACTGCGTCTATCTGATAGGTGCGTGGATAGCCATAATGTACAGTATTGTACAGTTGTGTTCCCCAGGCAAGTGCGGATGAGCCAAGAACCCATAAAAGGAGCATTGCAATCATCCCTACACCGGCAGGCAGCAACCAATGCATTGTGTGTCTGGTTTTGACTGGTTCTGGTGGAAGAGCAGATGGCTGAGGCATAGGAAAACGAGGTTGATGGGTCGGGATATCGCGGGTCCCTGATAAGCGACGTGCTGCGCTGCCGGCTCCTGGGGCTACTTGCATCGACGTACTGGAAGGACGATAGGGGTGTGCCTCGGTGGTATTCCGGCGAACCACGGAAGATCGTTGT
>DAICZM010000115.1 GCA_027311145.1 Ktedonobacterales bacterium | reverse complement strand
GTCATATCATCTGATATCATGTAGTGACACCCCTTGTGGGTGTCATGGATAGGTATGCAATCACGTTTGACAGAGCAGTACGATACAGGATGCGGTAAACGAATTAAATTGTTAACCACGATAATCATGCCAACAATGATATACGGAGAACACATATCATGACGATAACAGCAACAAGCTTACATGACCTTGCCACGCGCTATCTTGCAGATGAGCAGTTTCAGGGAACACGCCCACGTCTCACTGCTGCCCGTGATGCCAGCCTGCCAGCACTGCAAATGGTAACACAACGCTTTATACATGGCGAAACAGATATACAGCAATTTCGGATCGAATTAGAAAAAGCTTTACATGCGGGTGAGGATTGGGGCGCAACAGGTACAGGTTTTATGATGGAGCTACACAAATTCGGGAAACATCGCGAAGACCGACTAAAATATCATCGGTATGCGGGAAATTGACAGGACACAGAAGGCTTTGCTCTTGGGCCTTGGTGCATTTGTGGAACATGATGGCTATGTCCTACATCGCTTGCCATACCTGTACTGTTTTATCATTACTTGAAGAGGCGATACGTGTGCCATCGGGCGACCAGGTCACAGAAGTTGTCTGTGCATCATGTTCCTTATGAATATAGTGGCAGGCACCAGTGGTAGCATCCCATACTTGGACAGTTGTATCATTACTGGCGGTTGCAAGGCAGCTCCCATCAGGCGACCAGGCAATATTACGTACATTTTGCTGGTGTCCATGATAGGTGAGGATAACCTCCCCAGTGAGAACGTCGAGAATTTCTGCGGTGGGATTGCTATGTGCCAGGGCAAGCTTTTGACCATCAGGAGACCATGCAAGCCTGTATACCCAGTCCGAATTCGTTTTGAAAGTTGCAAGAGGTTTACCAGTGATAGCATCCCATATACGAATGGTTTTATCACCGCATGCGGAAGCGATGCGGTCCCCTTGGGGAGACCATGCTATGGATGAAACTGAAAAGTGAGGTAAAAGTCCATAGGAGACTTCATAACGCAAGACAGTACGACCTGTCTTTGGATTCCACCCATGTATTGTTTTATCAAACCCTCCTATACTACAGGCAGAAGCGATGCGTTTCCCATCAGGCGACCAGGCCAGGGCAAATACGTTGGGTAGCATACCTGTATGCTTTTCATATTTGATGATAGTTTGCCCAGTGGTAACATCCCACACATAGACTTTTGCACCATCTCCTGCTGATGCCAGATAGAATCCTTCAGGAGACCAGGCAATAATGTAAATCTTCGGAGGCCAATTCACTTTCTCGGAGAGCCAGGTATGGCCTCGGTAGATCAGAAGCATTCTAGCAGTGTTGGCATCCCAGACCTGTACCACGCCATCACCGCCAGCAGACGCGATACGCTCACCTTCTGGCTCCCAAGCGACCGCAAGCACCCAACTGGTGTGGGCGTGATAGGTACACAGTATTGTCCCTTTCGTCTGCCTGAGCAGAGCTACCTTTCCGAGTGTTTGAAGAGGTGGAGACGTGGGAGATGCATCGAAAGGGGTTTCTGCCTGTTCTGTGTGTTGAAGCACATCATTCCTGTCTGCTTGAAAAGCGTCAGACGTGTCAGTACTGTTTTCAGTCGTCAACGATGGACCCGCTAAAGGGGATGATGACGACTCGGCTAAAGGTTCGTGCCCAACATCCGTTGCTGGTGAAGAAAAAGGACTAGCGGATGGCACGTGCTTCTCCATCAACCCAAATTCCTCGGCACTCTTACCAAAAAGCGCACAAATGGTTTGACGATAATACGAGCGAGGAAGCGTCTCGCCGTTTTCCCATCGGCTGACAGTTTTAGTATCACAACCAACTTTCTCGGCCAGATCTGCCTGTGACCAGCTTCGACATTCGCGCTCATAGCGGAGTTGTTCGTGAAAGGGGGCATATTTTTTCATAACGGCCTTCTTCCGGCTAGAAACGCACCATGCAACAATAAGCAGGCTGGTAATTATGCTTTTCATAGTTTAACAGCAGAGGAAAATCTTCGCAAGAGAAGATATGTCCTGCCAATGCCCCTTTAATGTCTGCCAAAAGACCACTATTTGTACCTTTACTGCTGTTTTTCTGCCTATGCTTTTTCTCTATACTTACTCTCGTAGTCACATCGAACAGGGCCCATTCGACTGTGCTCACTGCCTTGCAATGGCAAGAGCAGATGCAACACAAGCATAACAAGGAGCACCTATGCACAAAATTCGCTATTACTTCGCCGCTATGATGTTGCTTGCGTCATTGAGTGGGTTCGTCTTCCTGGGATCAGGGCTACAGGCACACGCAGCTTCTAACCATCAAGCCAGTGCAGTTCTCTTCAGAGGACCGTGTCCTGGATATGGCTCGAATGACTGCTAGCCTATAAGACAGAGCCATGACAGGCTCTATGCAGAGGGGATGGAGAATAACTTCACTTATTCTCCATCTCTGTTTTTTTGTGCATGATCCTGGTCAAGTGTTCACGATAGAGCTTTGTATCAGGATGCTCAGGTCCCAGCCTTTTCTCACTGATGTTGAGTGCTCGTTGACAAAAATCCTGCGCCATCGTATAACGCCCCAGCGTAGTGTAGAGTTCCGCCAAATCATTGAGGCGTTCAGCCGTCGCGGGATGCTCCGCTCCCAACGTTTGCTCTAAAATAGCAAGTGAACGCTTCCAAAGCGTCTCAGCTTGCTGATAGTCTCCCTGGTCACATGAGAGCCTGGCTAGCAGACTAAGTGTGTGAGCAATGAGGGGGTCCCCCGGCTTCAGTATCCGTTCGCTCGTAGTCAGCGCCTGCTGCAAGAGTGGTTCAGCCTGCTCATACTTGCGTTGCTCTGTATATAACTTTGCCAGATTCAGGAAAGAAAATAAGGTATGGGGATGTTCGGAACCAAGCGATTGCTTGCGAATGCTGAGTGCCCGCTGCAAGAGTGGTTCAGCCTGCTCATACTTTCCTTGAGCACGGTAAAGAACCCCCAGGTTATTCAGGCTTTCAGCCGTCGCGGGATGCTCCGCTCCCAAGGTTTTTTCACGTATAGCCAAAGCCCGCTGGTGCAACCTTTCCGCTTGCACATAATCACCCTGCGCGCGGGCAAGAACCCCTAGATTATTCAGGCTTTCAGCCGTCGCGGGATGCTCCGCTCCCAGCGTTTTTTCACGTATAGACAGGGCTTGTTGGTGCAGCGATTGGGACTGCTGGTGGAAGCCATGAAAATAGAGAAACGCTCCAGCCTTAAAGAGGAGTTGAGCCGCTTCTGGAAAGGAAAGTTGGTAGTGATCAATGAGGGCGGCACACGCCTGAGCGTGCGGGAGATAGGCCTGATAGCGTATTCCCGCGTCAGCCTCGGCTTCTGGAAAAGCTGCGTTGACGACGCGCACAGTGCGCTCCGCCCAGGCGTGCCGGGTTTGCTGATCCATATCGTCCTTGAGTACGGTCTGTATCAAACGGTGGATGCTCAACATGTGCGTCTCCGCATGGCGCTGGATCAGCGAGTATCTGAGCAACACGCCCAACATTTCGTTGAATTGGAGCGGATCTGTCACCGCTGCGCCAAGAGCAGTGCCCAGTTCCGCACATCCTCTCATCAGCAAACTTTCGGGAATAGCATCGGGAGCCACAAACGCACAGAAGCGTAGTAGATCAGCGGCGGCAAGGTTAGTCCGCTCGATATGCTGAAACGAGAGCGACCAGGTAGTAGCCACCGTGTCAGGATGGTCACGTATAAGACGACTGGACCGCGCCAGCAGCTCTTGGCGATGGGTCGCATAGAGATTGAGATAATCTTCCAGGCTACAGCCAGTCTCCTGCACGAAAGCCCCTGCCTGGACAATGGCGAGTGGCAACCCATCCATCTCCTGTACAATACGCTCAGCAATGGCTCTATCCGCTGATCGCGCCTGGTCGAGAGGCACATCACTGTCCAGTAACAGACACCAACGCAACAACAGCAGTATACCTTCTTGTACGCTTAATCGCTCTACTTCGATATTGGTCGCAATAGTGCCTGCCGATTGAGAACGCGTGGTAAACAAAATATGCCCTTTATGGTTCGTGGGCAGGAATTCCACGGCCAGAGAGAGGTCGTCAGCGTTGTCCAAAATAAGTAGCCAATTGTTATTAGTAGATAGCCAGCGTTGTACAGCCACAATGATCGATAGCTGGTTCGCATCATCTTGCTCTGGCAAACCAAGCAGTCCGGCCAGTGCAACGAAGTCAGTACAGAGGGTATCGCGGGTAGCGGCTTGTACCCAAAACACGTGGGTGTAGTCGTCACCATAGCGAAAGGCGTATTCAACCGCTGTCCGTGTTTTACCGATACCACCAAGGCCATAGAGTGCCTGAGGATGGGTTAATGCCGCCGTTCTTGCAATCGAAAGCCGTTCATGCAGCAAATCCAGCAAGCGTTCACGGCCTGTAAAGAAAGGCGTGTGCGCAATTGGAATTGTCCACATCCTGCGTGGCGGCGGTGCCACTGGTTCCAGACCGAGTTCGGCAAGCGTTTTGTTAAAAACCTTACAAAGTTGCTGGCGAAAATAGGGCGAAGGAAATGTTACTCCGTTTTCCCATCGATTGACAGTGACTTTTGTCGTGTCAATACTATCAGCAACCTGTTGCTGTGACCATCCAAGTTCTAAGCGCGCCTTGCGCAGCGCAGAACCTCCCAGGCGATCGCGATTATTATCTTTTTTTGCCTTCAAGATATACCTCTTGCCATCTTTAGATGGGAAAAGAAAAAGCAAATCCAGGCAGTACTCTAGGTAACTCTTCCAATTGATAATCAGATGATAACAATGTTATTCCTCTTTCAAATGTGTTTATGGCATAGTTACTTACAGAGGCTGACACTGTGAATGCTTAGATGACGGAAAGCCCACACTTTTCATCATTGTACAAATTTTCACAGGTCAGCACAACCTCTTATTACATTGCACTCCAAGCCCAGCATGAGCACTACCGTCTCCCCAGCAAGCCCCTTGATTAACGTCAGCACAATCAGCATTATGTCGGAAGAGCATTTCCATAACATTTTTGGTCAGAGGGTGGCGTGTCTCAAATCAAGGCAGAGGGGTGGGGAGGGACAAAGGCAGGGGGTCAGTGGACAAATCGTGTGTGAACACTTATGTCAGCCGCTGACAGGTGTTCGTTGGAGATTTTTTGTGGCACAACAAAACCGCCGCCTCAGGAAATCATCACTGCTCGCTTTTCATTATGCGGCCTGTGAAGCACCTTGAGAACGACGGTTTATAAGAAGAGCGGGAGACGGGGCTCGAACCCGCGACAGCCTGCTTGGAAGGCAGGAACTCTACCACTGAGTTACTCCCGCAAAATCGGGGTGCGCGGACTCGAACCGCGGACCTCCTGGTCCCAAACCAGGCGCGCTACCAACTGCGCCACACCCCGTCTAACGTTCTGAAATATAGCATGGTTTTAGCTACTTGTCAAGTGCGCTTTTCACCATCACTGGTCGCTTCTCCGACGATAGCGGATCTTCAGCAGGAAAAGATTCCAGCGCGTCTTCAGGGCCGAAAACGGGCCTCGCCGTATCGGCTGAATATTACCATAGCGTGGCGATGGTGTCTGGCGCGCACGAAAGATGAACTGCGAGAGCATCACCAGTACGAAACAAACCATTGCACATGCAGCTACGATACCTGTAAAAATTGTTGCCCCCTCATTGGTATATGCATAGCCACCTGCGAGGAGGGCTGCACCAACGGCAATAATGAGCAACCATTCCGGGGGCGTAAACTGCACACGAAAAGCCCCCCCTTGACGCGGACGCTTGGGTGTCGCGGGTTTCCGACGCAAGCGTTCACCGAATTTTTGGCCTAGACCCTGCTTTGGTTCAGTCTGCTCTAAATTGCGCAGAATTTCTTCAATCTCGCGTTCGTATTTTGGCATGCCGCATTGCTTCCTTGAACTTACCAGGACGCTCTTGCTTGTAATGATACCAACTTTTGAGCCAAGAGACAAGTACTTTATCTCTCAATTTACCACATTTCACAAAAACCACGACCTATTGCTGGCCCATAATACGTTTTACTATCTCCACCAAATCAAGCGGATGAAAAGGTTTCGTAATATGCTGCGCCGCCCCGAGGTCAGTACTGATGCGTGCATAAATGTCTTCGTCATGGGCTGTCATCATGATAATCGGGATATGGTTGGTAGCTGCATTCTGGCGCAAGGCAGTACACAATTGATAGCCATCTTCTCCCGGCATCATCACATCAAGAATGATGAGATCGGGCAGCGATCGACACTGTGACAACCATACATACAATTGCTGACCATTTTCCACGCTCACCACCTCAAAACGTGCGCGGGTCAAGGCAAATGTCACAATCTCACGAACTTGCTGATCGTCGTCAACAACTATCACTTTCTTGGACATAACCCATATTCCTATGACTCTCTGTGTGATATGTACAGATGTATCATACAAGCTCTGCGCATGAAATACAATTCCTTAGCCCGCTTGTCAACATTTCGCATCATTTTCACCGAACAGCACCCGAAAACAATTGACGTTCCATTCAGGCTTTGTTATCATAAACGCTAAAGGTTGCTGCCTATGTTCTATAACAGTGAGGTACACAAATATGTCAGACCGACTACCACGCTGGTCTTATATTTTTCAACGCATTATCCAATCGCCCCTAGAAAAACAACGTCTGGCCTCAGCTCTGGGTGTTTCAATGATGACGATCACCCGTTGGGCCAATGGTGAATCGCATCCCCAACGTCCACATTTGATTCGTTTGCTCCATGTCCTCCAAACTGACCATCGACAAGAAGTTCTCAATGCCCTGCAAGAAGAGTATCCCGATATTCTCTCCTGGCTCAATGATGATACCGATGACCATATTCCCTCTAGTTTTTTCGCTCAAGTCCTTAGTACACGCACGACAACTACCGATGGGCAACGTTTCTGGCGCATCAGTGACATGCTATTACAGGAAGCAGTAAAGCAACTTGATCCTAATCGCCTCGGCATCGCCGTCAAAATCATGCAATGCGTTCCTCCGCTCGCAGGTGGCAAAGTTCGTAGCTTGCGCGAACGTACTGGACGAGGCACATCCCCCTGGACATCAAACCTTGAATACGATGTGCATCTATTGGGACTGGAATCGCTCTCAGGATACGCCGTTGTGGTTCGCCATATCGTGAAAGAGGATGATCTGACAAGAAACAGTACCATTCCTTTTCTTAAAACCGATTTCGAGATGAGTGCCGCCGCACATCCCATCCGTTCCGGTGGAAAAATTGCTGGCAGCCTGCTTGCATCTAGCACACAAATCGGCTATTTTTCCCAACAGCGCATCTCTTTGCTCATTGCCTACAGCGACCTGCTTGCGCTAGCCTTTAACCCCGAAGAGTTCTATGCCTATGAAGACATTCACTTGCATATCATGCCCCCACCAAAAGAACAACAAGACGCTATCTCGACATTTCGCCAGCAAGTCACACGAAAACTTCAGGAGGCAGCCCGTGCAAACAGCAATCTTAGCAGTACAGACGCGGAAACAGCCGTCTGGCAGGAATTAGAAAGCAAATTCATTCAGGACGAGATGAATCGTACACACGATAGCAAGCACCTATAACACACCCTTCTGCATAAAACGCGCATTGTTTATGATTTTTCACTTTACGCGCTTCCTCGAACACCACGCACTCACGGTTCGATGTGATATTTACGTATCAAGTAGCGCAGTTGGTCTACTTTAGTCAAACCTAATAGCTCGGCGGCTCTTGCCCGATTAGAGTTTGCCGTATGTAATGCCCAACGCACCAGGTGTTGTTCAATGCGCTCGTTCACCTCGTTCAGCGAGATCGGCCCATTTGGCTGTCTGTCGAGCCATTGCTCTAAAGGGTCTGCGCTCACCATACTACTAACGCGGGTGGTGGGCGTATTGCCAATTATTTCTTGCGGAAAATGACGCGCTAACAACTCCTCTCCACTACTTAGAATCATCGCCCGCTCAATGACATTTTTTAGCTCGCGCACATTGCCCGGCCAGCGATATGCTAGCAGCAATTGCTGTGCATCAGGGGCAATGCGCTTCACATTCCGGCCTAAAAGTTTGTTAAAATCTGAAAGAAACTGAGCTGCAAACAGCAGGATATCGCCCGTGCGTTCACGTAGCGGGGGTAAAACGATCTTAAGAACCGCCAAGCGGAAAAACAAATCAGCCCGAAAAGCACCCTCTTGAATCGCCTGCTCTAAATCTCGGTTCGTCGCAGCTACCACTCGCACGTTAATCTTGACCTCTTTATTGCCGCCCAGACGAAAAAACGTGCGAGTTTCCAACACTCGCAGCAATTTTGCCTGCATGTCCTGCGGCATTTCGCCAATCTCATCCAGAAAGAGCGTTCCCCCCTCCGCCAATTCTAGCAAACCGCGTTTCTGCCGCTTCGCATCCGTAAAAGCATACTGCTCATAGCCAAAAAGCTCGCTCTCTAGCAAATTGCTCGGAATTGCCGCACAGTTCAGCGGATGAAATGGTCCTGATGCTCGTGCGCTCTGCTCATGCAGAGCATGCGCAATCACCTCTTTACCCGTTCCACTCTCACCCATAATCAGTACTGATGCCGTCTCGCTCGCCGCCACCCGTGTGACAAGATCAAAGATAGCACACATCTGCTCACTTTGTCCTACAATATGCGTAAAATGGTAATTTGCGCTACGTTCCCGCCTCAGTTGGCGCAACTCGCGTGACATCGCACTATTTGCCAGCACACGTTGCACAACAAACAACAATTGCTCCAGATCAAATCCTTTCAACAGGTAATCCGCTGCACCCGCCTTCATCGCCATCACAGCATCTTGTATGTCCCCATACGCGGTAATCATCACAACAGGAATTTCTACGTCGATCATCTGGATACGATTGAGAACCTCCAACCCACTCTGCTTTGGCAAGCGCACATCAAGCAAAACAAGATCAATCTCACTCTTGCGCACAATCTGCAAACCAGCATCGCCATCGGGTGCAGTATGGACTTCATAACCCTGTTTGCGCAGAAAGCGCGCAAACTGATGCGGTAAATGTGGTTCGTCATCGACAATCAGAATACTGAGACTCATACTATTGCCTCCTGTACTACTCTTACCATCCGATCCCCCTTCTCAGTTCCTTTCCGGCCCTCTCACTGCGCAGTCCTGGCGTCGTTGGGCACACTTTCAGCACCTTCGCCTTTATCTACTCGCCTTATTCAGTACCCAGCGGTAATCGTATTATGAGAGTGCTGCCCAATCCTTCCTCGCTCTCTACGTGAATAGTCCCTCCATGATCTTCGACGAGGCGGCGCGTGATCGATAATCCTAGCCCTATGCCATGCGCCTTCGTGGTAAAAAATGGCTGAAAGATACGTTCCCGCACCTCTTGAGTCATGCCCACCCCTGTATCACGTACCGTCAATTCAAGCCATATCTCTTCCGCTTGCCATCCGCGATCCTCATGCGCACACACGCGACAAGACACGGTCAACATTCCACCATCAGGCATTGCTTGTAACGCATTCGTATACAAATTGAACAGGATTTGCTCGATTTGTACCACATCAGCCCATAACAGCGGAATCACCTCATAGGCTCGCTGCACTAGAATATGTGCTTCGGTACAGGCAGATTGCATAACACGTAGCACATGCTCACTGATTGCCACAAGATCACACCTGGTACGCCGCAACTGACGCGGCCTGGCAAAGAGCAATAAATCTCGTACAATGCTATCTAAACGCTCAACTTCTTTCAAGACAATTGAAACAGATTCTTGCATCTCCAGATCGTCACGTTGCGCAGGCAGTGCGCTATCCACCAACTCTTCCATCAACAGTTGCATTGAAATTTTAATCGAAGCCAGCGGATTGCGCACTTCATGCGCTACATTTGCCGCCATTTCGCCGAGCGATGCGAGTCTATCAAGCCGCCGTTTTTCCTCTTCTAACCGGTAAATGACGGTGACATCAGTAAAGGTGACAAGCATACCAATACGCTCATCTCGCTCAGTACAAAGTGGCTGTAGCGTGACATCCAGCATGATCTCTTGCCCCTTTCTGTTGAGCATCTTGACGGTCTGGTGCGCTTGTGTGCCAGCAACAACACCAGCTGCACGCTCTTGCCCAACCTGCATAAGTTGCCTGGAAGGCCGCTCTTGCGGTTTGTACTGATTTTCGAGTGGTATCGCCACTAATTTTTGCAGCGGTTGACCAATAACCTCATGCAGATCGTAGCCCAGCACCGCTGACGCGCTGGCATTGGATGTCGTTATCAAACCTTGTAAATCGGTTGTAATGACACCACTAGGAATGCTGCGCAGAATAAGTTCTTGAAAATAGTGGTCATCAATCACCTGATGCAGCAGTTTCCGCGCCTCATTGCGTGCCTCAACCACATGTGAGATCAGATGAATGTTTTCCAACACGATACTAGCCTGATTGGCCAGCACATGTAATACCGTGTTATCCTCGCGCCGCATTTTCCAGGGTCGCCGATAGACCCCAACCACCACGCCGAATAAGCGTTTTTCTAACTTCGCGTCTTCCAGAGCTTCTATATGTGATAACATTGCTTGCTCAAATACACCACGCCCACTCATCAATGGCACAATAAATAGCGTCTTGATCGATGGAGCTAATTGGCTCAAACAGGCAGTGAGCAAGGCATCATGCGCGTTCCCGGCACGCTCTATCACCAACGGTTGCAACGAATGCAGGTATCGACAACGTTCGAACAAAAGCGCACGGGCCTGAGGTGGCAGCCATTCGACAGATTGGTCGGGAGATTGCTCAGGGAAAATAAAGGCACATTGATCGGCCCTGGTAATCTCACGGGCACGCTCCAAGACAATCGTGCGTATGCGCTCTTCTTCATACAGCGAGCCATACATCTGACTGGCAAAGTTATTGAGCAAGGCCAGTTCTTGAATACGTTCCTGGTCTCGCGCAAGTAGACGCGTGTTTTCGAGCAATAGGGCAACAATACCAGCAGCCATTTGGAGCAGTGGCATATCACCCTCACCCCAGTAGGAGGGAAACAGTGTATGCGCCAAACCACTATCTCGATAGACGGTCAATACCCCAATACAGCGTTGACGATAAATCAGAGGGACAGCAACCAGCGTGGCGTGCAATGTGGGAACAGCTATTACACACCGCTCCCTCCACGCATGTGCTTCCGGTACATCATGCTCCACACCTAATGGATTGATATGGGCAATCGCTAATAAAGCCGCCGACCAGCCCGGCTTATCATCAAACGAACCGGCAGCGAGTTGGAGTGTCTCATTGACGCGCTGGTAGAGAAGCACACAACGGCATCGCAACAGACTTGCTAACCGCCCCGGCAAACTATCACGTAACACGCGATAGTCAACAATCGCACTAAACTCTTCTAACAGCCCAGTGAGCATCTGCACGGTCCGCGTCGAATTATTCTCATCTTCTACTTCCATCATCCATACCTGAGGAGGTTTTTTCATCTCATAACGTTTGTCATTGGCTGAGTTCTAGTATAACAGATAGATTTTTTTTGTATAGTACCTCTTGATTTTAATGAATATATTG
>DAICZM010000114.1 GCA_027311145.1 Ktedonobacterales bacterium | reverse complement strand
GTTTCAGGCAAGGGAACGGTTGCCTCACCCAAGCCACCAAAGAAGGAAGGGCCATTCATCCCCGCCTTTAAAGAGCGGGGCTTCCTGGCCCGACTGATGTGAATGCTGATCAGATTACTTCGAGATGGCACTATCCAGGTTTTTGAAGAATGCGCCCAGAGAGTTTTTGGTAATGCCCTGACCAATTGGGTTGTTCACGATAGCGATGGGGCCATCCAGGTCTGCCTGTGCATCATAAGAGAGCAAAGAGCCGTCACCCTCGTCACTAATACTAATATTGCTGGTAGCATCGACAGAACCGCCCGTGCCTTTACGCTGCACACGCAGTATCAACTGGTTTGGTGCTGTTTGTTGAACGCTAATCACAACACCATAGGGGCCTTTTAGGCCAGGTAGTGGTGTGCTGATATTCGCTTTGATGCGATTCGCATCCAGGTACTCGACTGAGTCGCAACCGGGGATGCAGGTCTGAAGAATGCTTGGATTGAGAATGGCATTGTACACTGCTGTGCTTGATGCCTTAAACTTATGTGTACCGTTGAGTTTCATCGGGAAAATCCTTCCTCATCTCAAAAAATATCTGTTTGGCTCACACGTTGCGAGATCATGCATCTTCATATTCATGTTGATCTACTTACGTGAATAGGTCTGTATTGTAGCGGTTTTGGGATAAATTTTCAATGATACCTACCCAATACTCCTATGGTGTATGTGAGAAGAGCAGCCAATTAACCACCCAAATGTGCTATACAAGTCGAATTTGAGAGCGATATATGTTATACTGCGCTTGCGCGTTTCAAGATGTATCGTGTCACTAAGGAAAGCAGCGAAAATGCGAGAGGGTTAAAATGACTCTGGATCAAGAATATAATGAACAAACACGATGGTTAGCGCATCTTGCGGAAGAGCGGCAAGCACTCTCTGCCTCGCTTGAGGCGACATTAGCCGATGGGGTAGTTTTGGAAGATGAAGAGGAGTGGGATGATGGGTCAGAAGGGAAGACGCCTGCGCAGCAAGCGTTAATCCCTCCACGCTTAAGTTTGCAATCAAAAGCATTGCCCCGCGTGCAGCCAGGAGCAGGTGGGTCCGCTTCGCTTGTCGTTGCCAATGAAGCACTAGACTCGCCTGCTTCATCGACAGAGACAAATATTTTTATGCGTTTGGCCCGTCGTTTAACCTCGTCATTAGCGGCATTGACTCTCTCGCCAACCGAGGGAACGCCGGACAGTAGCCTTGCAACAAAAATACGTGTGGAGGCTCGACCTGATGGGGCGTATGTTGCCGATAGGATGCTACACGAGCAGTATGAAGCTACGTCGTATAGGGAGCAGTATGGTGATTGGCAAGAGGCACGTGTTGTGGATGCCGTACCTACGCCAGTTGCTCAACCTCTAATGGAGACAATGCCGATGCAGGAAAAACGTCGCCTTGCTGGTCATACTGCAAAAATCCGTTTACAAACAACCGAAATGCCTGCTGTAAAGGCGAGAAACAAGGAGACAAGTGCGTCTGCTGAAGCTGCCATAGCAACACCAATGCGTCTGCATGAAACCGTACCAGTGACGCAGCCCACTTTACCTGCAAGCCGCTTACCGGGTCTTGCTCGTGAAGATGTGCGGGAGACCAGTGTGAAATTACCGGCTGTTACCAACGTGCGGCAAGAAGCAGAGTCGCCCACCGTGTTGCGCAAGACCCTCGCTGGCAGCGGGGTATTTGCCTGTGGGCAAGGTGATTTGATGGTTGAAAATCCTCATATCACGGATGCCAGTGTGGTGATCATTACCTTGACAAGCAATCCTGGGCCTGTCGTTGTACAATATATATCGCTCTCTCCGCATATTGGCTTTACTGTGCATCTAACAGCACCGGTAGTGGCAAAAACATCATTTAACTACATTATATTGCTGGGCGAGCTTTTCTAAAGCTCGCCTTGCGCGCTTCTGGCTAGGGGCAATGTAAAGATAAAACGACTTCCCTCGCCACGTATTCCGCTGCTCTCAACGCGAATATTGCCTTTGTGCAGATGAAGCAATTGAGCGACGATGTAGAGACCAAGTCCCATCCCGCTTTTTTGGCTACTTTTCGCATTTGCCGCCCGGTAGAAGCGTTCAAAAAGATGTGTTTGCGCTTCATGTGGGATGCCAATCCCTTGATCGGCAATCACACCTTCAATGTAGCGTCTGCCCTCCTCATCGTTTTGCATCGTCAGCGTGACCGTGATAGCTCCGCCCGGGAGACTATATTTAATGGCATTTTGTAGCAGGTTCCCAAAAATCTGTGTCAGACGTACCTCGTCACCCTCAACACAATAGGATTGCTCAGAAGGGGCAATATGGTGACAAATAGGATTGTGCGGAGCTGTAGGGCTATGAACAGCAATCACACGTTTGAGTAGCTCGGCAATATCGACCTCGTGCAGGTCAAGTGAGAGTTGGCCCTTGTTGAGACGTGTAACTTCTTGGAAACGGTTGACGATGTTTTCAAGTTGGTGTGCCTGTCCTTCAATTGCACTAGCGGACTCACGGAGATTTTCGCGCAAGGCACTCTCTTTGCTGCGCTTCATCAGACGCAACATCAACTGGCTGTGTGCGAGGATGACGGTAATCGGATTGCGAAATTCGTGAGCCGTCGTGTCGATAAACTCGTCTTTCAGCTCGTTTGAAGCGCGCATCTCGGCTTCATTGAGGCGTGCAAGCTCGGCCTCTTGCTTCCAACGCAACTCGTCAAGAGCCAGGGCAGCGATCTGTGCGATGCCTTCGGCCAACGTGAGGTCCCAAACTGTAAAGTCGCGTTTACGAAGGTGCGTTCCCTTCTCTATGAGCGGTTCGCGATCAAGCGTGATAATGCCCAGCAGGCGATGATTATGGATGAGCGGTGCGGCAAGCATGAGTGTTTGCGCGTTGTAGGATACTGGTGGTGTGTGTGCGTGGTAAGGGCAATCAACGCTTGTCACAAGCAAGGCACGCCCATCTTGTAAGCGGTTATAAAATTGGAGTGTGCGCTCATTTTGCTGTGCTGACCAGCTGATCTGCTCATCAAACCAGTATGTTTCGCGTGGTGTTGCAAAGCCCATTGAAAGTTGTGGAAGAAATAGCTGTTTCTGCTCGTCATACAGCTGTAATGTGCCATAGTTGCCATTGAGTGTATTGAGTGCCATCGTGAGAACATTATGCATAATGGTTTTGCTGTCAATCACACCGGAAACGGCCTCAACTGCATGGAGCATAGCATCGAGGGCACGGCGAATGCGTCGTTCGATGCGTATCTGCTCCGTCACGTCGCGAAATGCACAGACCAGTCCAGTTTTTTTTGATGCGCTATCCAAGAGCGGTGAGACATTGACCTCAATGATCCGTTCGGACCCGTCGATACGCCGTGTGATGAAGCGTTCACCACGAATATCTTCGCCGCGTAGTGCGCGTGAGAGCGGAAAGTCTTCCGTTTGCATGGGCTGCCCTTGCAACGTATACGTCGGGAAACGGCTTAAAAAGCTGCTCAGATGTTCTTGCACCTGTGTGGGCATACCAAGAAATTGGGAGGCTGTATGATTATTAATCATCACTTGACCATTCAGGTTTAACACGGTGATGCCTTCGGTCATGGCCCCAAAGACGGCTTGGAGCGTATTGGCTTGTTCGGTCGCGCGCGCTGCTGCACGATGAGCCTCGTTCAAAATGCGATCTTTTTCAATTGCAAGGGCGCATTGTGCCGCAATATCTTGTGCGAAGGAGAGTTCTCCAGGTGATGGACGATGAGTTGGCTGGTCATAGGTGACGAAAATAAAGCCGATACAGCGTGTAGTATCTTGTAATGTGTCTATTGAAGGGTTTTGCTTTTGCTCTTCTGGCCCTAATAACAGCGGCACGATGATGACATCATGTAACCCAAGTTGCTGATACCAGCGATGTTCCAAGCCGCTTGTCTGTTCTTTTGTCACAAAAATGGGTGCTTTCTCGTTTGCGGCTTGCGAGCAATAAGGTAGATCAGCAAGGATTGGCACATGTAAATTGGCCGCAATAAAAGCACTGTCTGGCAGTGTCGTTGTCGCTAGCGAAAACGTGTGGTCATGGAGGAGTACGATCGAACCGCCATCGGCCATAAGATGGTAGATGAGATGATCGAGAGCAATCCAGAGAACGGTCTGAAGATTTGTGCCTGAATTGACAGCTTTTGCAACCTGGTAGATTGATTGCGCACGTTCGACAAGGACATTTGCGCGTTTACGTTCGTTTTGTGCTTGCTGATAGAGCTGGGCATTGGTAATGGCAATTGTTGCCTGTTGAGCAATAGCGCGTGCTAGTTGTCGTTGTGCAGGAGAAAAATGTACCTGACTATCGGGATTATCAATTGAGATCATGCCTACAGGGTGTCCATTATGCATTAACACGATAAGGAGGATAGAGCGCACGAGAAATGCATTGGCGATCTCGTGCATATCGGTTTCTTTATAGAGATTATCAAGTATAAGCGTGCCATCGGTGTTAGCCAGAAGACGTTGGATGACAGGGCTGTCAAAAGGGAGTGCGCTGCTGTGCCATGCTTGATCTCCTCGTGCAATGGCCTCGGGTGAAAGGAGCGTCGTAGAAAGATAATACGCCGCAGGGGTAAATACGCGCCGCTGTTCATCACAGAGCCAGACGGCACAACGCTCGACCTCACATACTTCAGTTGTGCGTTGTGCGAGTGTGTGGAGAATATGTGCCAGATCGAGAGATGAAGTCAGTAATGCCGCTATTTCGCGCAGAAGCTCACTTTCACGCAGTGCGTTGCGTAATCGCTGATGCTCCCGGTCATCCGCAGATGGCAAGCTATCATTGGTCATAAAAAACCTTTCTGAATACCCATCTCCTAGAGGGGATGGCGGGAAAGGAAGTCTAAAGGAAAGCATTTTTGCTGAGAACGTCCAAACTCTTTTTGCATTTTGCGTGTGATCACTATGCCTGATGAGGTTTGCTGAATTTGAGCTAAAGTGTAGCAGATAGCAAGAAGGCCTGTCAAGGAATGGTAAGCGTGCAAACCTTCTGTTCAGGTTCTCTAAAATGCTCATGCTCCCTTGTGAGAGAAAGGCATGCTTTGCCAAAGACCATAGAAGAGCGTGTGATGCTATGCACACGCTCTTCTACGCAGAAACTATTGTTGTGGTGGTGGTATTTGAGTAGGATATTGGGCTTGTGGCTGCTCATATTGCATGGGTACGGGATAGCTTTGTCTGCCCTCCTGATAGCTTGCTGGCGTCTGTGCGCCACCTTGATAGCCCTGTTCATATGTTTGTGGTGGTGGCGATGTAGGTGGTGTATAGTATTGTTGCTGCGTCGGCTGGTAATATGGTTGTTGCTGCGTCGGCTGGTAATATGGTTGTTGCTGCTGTGATTGCTGATTATTTGTCATCGAGGCCAGACCAAAGATGCCTAAACCGAGCAAGATGGCGGTAATTGGCTTGAAGAGTGCGCCAAGAATAGCGGAGAATATACCTCCTACGAGAAACCAGAGCCAGCTTCCGGTAGCGAAGAAGAGGGCGAGCATCAAAAGCCACATGAAGCCTTGAATGCCACTGTAAATCCGACGTGGATTGAGCGAACCAAACGAACTGACGAGTGCCGAGAATGCGAGCGCGATAAAAAAAATGGGTAGGTTGAATGGGCCAAAGAGAAATGCCAGTACGAGGCCTAGTAGCACAATGGCTCCTGAAATGCCGTTTGCAATAGAACGAATAGGGTTAAACATGATTACTTGCTCCTTCTTAGCCAGATGAACATGCGTACATACTATCAATCTTAACGCACTATTGCTCACAGTATAAAACAAAAAACATGGCGGGAGAGTTGTCCATATGTCATTGCTCTCTGAGCGTGATCGTATTGTGAAAACTGTGCCAAAAAGTCTATGTACCAAGCCAGCAAGGCGAGGGCGAGCCTCGCCTGCACAATGGCATTTTGCTTGAATGGTATTATATTGGCAGGCTTTGCTACGCTTATGCGTGTGCGAACGTGTCCGCGAGAGCGCGCTTGATAGCGGTCAAGGCAGTTGGGATATGCTGGGCCTCGATGCCATAATGGGTGACCGCACGAATCTTGCCGCCTCCCATCGAACCGATGAGCAATCCATGTGCTTGCGCAAAGTGCAGAAAACGTTGTACTTCTGTCTCACCAAGTGTTTGCTGATGCGCATCGAGAATACGGAAAACCAGAATATTGGTGACGACGCTGGCGGCATCAATTTCGATGAAGGGGAAATCTGCCAGTCCATACGCCAGCTGTTTGCAGTTCTCATGATCTTCCGCTAAGCGTTCGACCATTTGCTCTAGTGCCACAATGCCGGCAGCAGCGAGAATGCCGGCCTGGCGCATGCCTCCGCCAAGCAGTTTACGTGTGCGGCGTGCCCGGCGAATAAACTCTTGACTGCCTACCAGGAGCGAGCCAACGGGCGCGCTCAATCCTTTTGAGAGGCAAAACATCAATGAGTCAACCGGGTGTACCAGCGTGCTAACCGGGATGCCGAGAGCGGTTGCTGCGTTGAAAATGCGCGCACCGTCGACATGGACGGCAACACCATGATGATGTGCAAGGTCGGTAAGTGCGCTCATCTGTTCGACGCTGAGAACTGTGCCGCCGCAACGGTTATGCGTATTTTCTAGACAAAGTAGGGCTGTGGCAGCAACATGTTCATCACTTTCATCTGCTATACCTGCTTCGACAAGCGCGAGGTCCAGCGAACCATCGGCATTGTTGGGTACAACCCAGCTTGGTGAGCCGCCCAGTGTCGATGCGCCACCTGCCTCATAATGATAGATATGAGACTCACTCCCTACAATGATTGCTTGACCGCGCTTCGCATGGGTTAACATGGCTATCGCGTTGCCCATTGTGCCGCTAGGAACAAAAAGCGCGGCTTCTTTACCCGTGCGCTCGGCGGCCAGTTCTTGCAGGCGATTGATCGATGGGTCTTCAGCATAGACATCATCGCCGACCTCTGCCCGATACATCGCCTCGCGCATCGCCGCTGTTGGTAACGTAACTGTATCACTGCGCAGATCAATAAGCATGTGAAGCTCCTTAGGATTGTATAATGGAGGGACCACGTAACAATAACATCATTGTCACGTCACCTCACTGTTAGGAAAATGCTCTTCGTGTGGGTTCATGCTTCCCGCATAACTACATGCAACAAAAAGTGGACAGTGCGCACAATCTGGACGTTGTGCATGGCACACCTGACGCCCATGACGAATCAGATGGACATGCAGTGTGTACACCCATGTTGGCGGCGTGATACGTGCAAGAACCTCGTGTGCTTGATTGGCATTGATGGTGGGGCGGATGATCCCCAGCCGTTTACTCACTCTATGCACGTGTGTATCTACCGACACCTCTAGTTGTCGATCTTCCAGATGACCGACTACACCGTATGCATATGCTGTATCGTCTGATACCAGGTTCTTTTGAGAATAGGGGGGCATGAGATGAAACAGTTTCCCTCCATCGAAAAGCTTGACACTGCTATCCTTTACATTTTAGAACTGTCGTCAAGTGTGTCAGTAATTCTTCTGGCGTTAGGACTGATCACCCCAATGGCAAACGTCCTGACCGATGGGAGCGTGTTGACCCATAATTCCGTTATGGAAGCAGCATGGGCGTGGGTACAGTGCGCTGCTATCGACCTCTCAGTAACCATTATCTGGGCGTTTTGCTCTTACAGCGAAGGCGAGAAGTTGCGAACATGGCTCTATGGGTTGCTTTCTGTACTGCTTCTTTTTACCGCAGCGATTGTCAGCAACATAGAAAGTATCCAGCAGACATTACACCTCATGCTCAGTAGCGCGTCGCGAAGCCCCGTGAGATAGTAGCAGTGCTTTCGCTGAGTCTCCCAACCATCGGAAAATATGCGGGGAGGTGAAAGCAAAACAATAACAGTAAGGGAAGCAGCAATGCCTCCCTTACTTGCATCTGGAAGAGAGCAAGGATAGAATACTTGCATGAATATCAACCACAGGATAGGGAAACGGAATGACAACAGCAATTATCCCAACACTTCATTTAGCGCGGGTGTATGAAAAACTGATTGCTTTCTACGGTGAACCCATAAACGAACCAGATTATGACCCGCTTGGCGGGTTAGTAGCGACTATCCTCTCACAACACACCTCTGACATAAATTCAGGACGTGCCTACCAGCAGCTAATAGAAAGGTTTCCCACCTGGGAAGCAGTGCGGGATGCACCGACACACACAGTTGCTGAGGCCGTCAAAAGCGGAGGGTTGGCGAATATAAAGGCAGTTCGTATTCAGGATGTCTTGCATACCCTCACCGAGCAGCAACAAGAACAGGGAAATACTCAACCCCTCGCGGAATATTTTTCTCATGAGCTTACGAACCGTACAACAGAGGAAGGATTAAGCTATCTGCGAGAACTTCCCGGCGTTGGGCCAAAGACAGCGGCGTGCGTCCTGATGTTTCACCTTGACCGTCCAGCTTTCCCAATTGACACGCACGTTTTAAGAACCGCTCGCCGCTTAGGATTAATCGGGCCGAAAGTGAATGCTGACCAGGCGCATACTCTTTTTGCTAAAGTCACACTGCCAGAGTGGGTCTATCCTTTGCATGTCAATCTGATCCGGCATGGACGGCGAATCTGCCATGCACAGAAGCCGGAGTGCGATACATGCCCGCTTTATAGCGAGTGTGCGTTTGTGGGAAGTGTGAACGCTCAAGAAACGGCAATACCGATGATGTAGCGAACTGAGAGCCGCCCTCCCTCGCTCTCTTCCTCTGCTAGGTTTGTTTCCTTCAGCCACCCCACCGAGCGTTGCTTCCAATTTAAAAGAAATGATGATTGATCCACTATGGCTATTGCAAGCTAGGAAACGCGAAGTTTCCTACTCAAGTTATACCCACAAATAGCAATATTGCCAGGTTACGATACTATAACGAATGTTGTGTACAGGTGCCTAATACAAAATCCAGAGACCAATGCGGGAATGTGCCGGCTTTTTGTACCTGTGACGACATAGCGAGATGGGGCGAAACTTTGGTGAGGCGATTGTGAGAGGCCGAGGCTATGCTAAGAAGAGAAAAGTGTTGGTTAGATGAAGCGTCTTGCAAAGGTGAAAGGAACGTGTAGCTATGCTCTCTCAGCAGCAAAATAACATACACTGGCTTGAAGATGAGACAGCACCTTCCCTTGATCAAAAGCAATCGGTTACATCTGCTTCCTCATGGCGAGGTTGGAGCCTTTGGCTTCGTATCCTGGGAGTGGTTATCGCATTCGTGGCAGGCTTTGCCCTGATGTTTCTACAAACACCAGACGAAGCGTCATGGAATGTACTCCTCTTGCTAATGATCTTGGTGGGAGGTGTGAGTGCCGTCCTGCTGCGGTCTTGGTGGTCATTGCTCATGGTACCGGTTGCATTGAACCTGGGGCATGCTCTGAGCGAAAGCTTTCAGTATGGATTTGATACGTTCGTTCCGAGTCTGGTATTCGGCGTCGTGGTACTTTTAATTGTGCTTGTCGAAATAGGCGTGCTCATTGGCACTCCTATTGGCATGCTGATAGAGCAGCGACGGCGGCACTGAGCCAAAGCTTTTGAAGCCACTATTGCTGAACATGGTACTTGATGGTACTGAGGCTGAGAGACCGTCCATATGCCCTCCAAGCTGGCCGGCTCATGCTCATTGGTGCTCTGCTTGGCTTGGGTGCGGTGCTCCTTGGTGGCCTCCCGCTCGCGATTGAGACCTGGCACTCGACACCGACTTCGCGTCTCCTGTTGCTCACCCCACTGCTGGCTATTCTGACGCCGTTCCTGCTCCTGCTCCTGCCATTCCTGCCGGTCTTTCATCACTTGAATGGGGATGTCGTTTTCACTTTCCTGCTCTATGCCGTTCCCCTCCTCACTACCATCGCGATCGTGCGGGCACTTCACCGGGCGCAGCCCTCTGACAAAAGGTTGCGGTTGCTGCGGTTTACGCGCATTCCCAGCCTGCTCGTCGTGGGAGGTATGCTCCTCATGCTCGCCGGCCTGTTGCTGTGGGGAGGGACGGTCCTGTACTTCCTGCCAGCGGCGTTCTTCCAACTGCTTGCCCTGCTGACACTTCCCACCCATTCCTGGCTGCTTGAGCTCATCGGCATGCTGATTGCCTTGGCCGTGGCCCTCTTCGCACTGGTCTCAGACATCCATGCGCCTGAGCGTAGGCAGGCACACCCCAAGGACGCGTCCCCTGCCGATGTTGACTGGCCTGAGGAGCCACGAGGGTATCGTGGTTGATCGCTCGCTGGCACCTGGACACGACCCGGTTTGCCTATGGAGGCGTGAAGAGGAGATCGTGTCAGAAGACAGGTGGACCCATTTGTGGGCGCTCAACCCTTAGATCGAAAGCTGTACATATACATATACAGCCAACTCCTCTGTCGGTAGTACCTCTACGAGTTTTTGGTAGGCGCGTCCTGAATTGATATCAGAGGTATGCTGGGAGAGAATGGTTCCCACCAGTCCACCAAGTGGATCGTGATCGGGTATCCATGTAGGCATCCCATAAGCTATAGTAAGTAGCCCGTAGACCTGCTCTAGCTGTGCTGGGGGCGTTATTGCCCCCTCTGTTGTCGTCATCTGTATCCTTGTTCACGTGTATGATGGAAGTATATCCATTGTACGCCCTTTGTTAATAATCGACAAAGGTGTGCTGCTGTCTGTTTCTTTAAGAAATCGCTTGACACCGCTGCAAGTCTATGAGAGAATACCAAAGCTCTTAACGAGAACCCAAATGTTAGAGCATGGTTTGCGAGAGAACCCGTCCCGCGAAAATAGTATGCAAAACCCTTGACAAATAGGATTGGCTATGGCATACTATATGAGCGTCCCCGAAAGACAATCACAAGTCCTGTAGTGGTTTTGTGTTCTTGTCTATTGAGGCACTCCAGGGATCACAAAAACTCCCCGAAAAAATACAAAGCTATAGGGCTTTGTCTTTTTCATGGCATGTAACTCAATACTGAGATGCCTGTCGCATGAAGCAAGGGAACAGTGATTTTTGCAGGTCAAGAAGAAACTCGTAAGAAACCTCTTGACAAATCGCCAGAGATGTGCGATACTACATCTACAGCGAGCAGATGAATGAAATGCTCGTAAGATAAGCCAAAGAGCTTATCGGAGAAACCTTAACAATTGAAGAGTGGAAAGCAGAACAGTGAATGTGATAGCTCCAAACAAGCGTAGCTGCACAGTTCCTGTCAATAGTCTCCGGGCCATCGAGGACGGAGACAGAGTAAATTTCTGCGAACAAGCCAAATGCTTTATGAATGATGAGTGCTTGGCCTGGACGCAAACTTGTACCAACAGAGCAATCAAGGCTCGCTCTTGAAAGAGAGGGAGCAAGCGATAACAACTGGATGGCGAGTTTGATCCTGGCTCAGGACAAACGCTGGCGGCGTGCCTAACACATGCAAGTCGAACGACCTGTTTTTTTCGGAAGGCAGGGAGTGGCGGACGGGTGAGGAACACGTGGATACCTACCTTACAGTGAGGAATACCGGCGAGAAATCGCCGACAATACCGCATACGTTCCGAGAGGAAGAAAGCCGAAAGGCGCTGGAAGATGGGTCTGCGTCGGATTAGCTAGTTGGTGGGGTAACGG
>DAICZM010000113.1 GCA_027311145.1 Ktedonobacterales bacterium | reverse complement strand
GGTGGTATGGGCGTTGGTGATGGCTCAACCTATCCCTTTGCCAATGTCTACTTTAACGTCGCGACCGACCCAGCGATTGAGCAGGCGATTCTGGCAAACAATCCAGATCGCATCGATTATATCGTCGAAGACTCGCAGATGAGTGCCGACATTACGGGCAAAACACAATTTGCGATTATCAATAATGCGATTAAGCAAAGTGTTATCGTCGCACATTTCAAATCTGGTACAGGTCCAGGGAGCGTAGATATTTTCATTTATCAGGTGGTGCATAAGTTCGCGCCGCCAGTGGTCATGATGCCACACGGTCCGCAGTCACAGCCGACAGCAACTGTAGCGTTCGTCAGTAATCCAGACCGCATAGATAATAAACGCTTTATGTAGTTTTTGTGGATGTTATGCATCATAAAACCGTAAGGACGTGATTTATGACATCCACTGTTAGTTTATTGCTAACCATGTATGAGGAGATATCGTAAAGGAAAATATGCATCTGCATGAATTGCGATAAATCACATACAGACGGAAATAAGGGCGAATAGATATTGGATGTAATATAGCGCATCCGAGAACACATCCAAATCTTTGTCTAAAATCGAATTATAGAAATACTTAGAAGAGGAATGTAAATTATGGTAGCAACGCAACCAGCAACCGATACAATCGCCATCACGCGCACCTTCGATGGCATCGAAGAGGCGACTCACCGCGTGATTGCGCAGATTGGCGGCATGGAATCCGTCATTCGTGGTGCAAAGATCGCCATCCTCAAACCGAATTTTGTCGCGGGTCGTAACGCCGAGACAGGCTCAACCACCAATTTTGGCTTAATGAAGGCTGTTGCCGAAGAGGTACGCGCCTGCGGAGCCGAACCCGTGTTGTGTGAGACGCCAGGTACGGAGTTTGACCGTGATGCCACCTACACCATTCTGGGCGTCGAGAAGTTTTGTGCTGAGAATGGCATCCGTATTTTGCGCGTTGATCCCGAAGGTGGTGAGGCCGATTGGGTAGAGTTGCAACCAGCGGGGGCGAAGAAGCTGCGCCGCTACCGTATCCCGCGCATTCTTAAAGAGGCGCGTCTGATTAACCTGCCCGTACTCAAAACGCATGTCGTTTCGACAATGACGCTGAGCATGAAGAATCCGATGGGCATTTTGCCGCGTCCAGACCGCCGCTCGATGCACACTTTTGGCATTGACCAGAGCATCGTCGATATGAATCTGGGCATTAAGCCAGACCTCAATATCGTTGATGGCAGCGTGGGGCAGGATGGCGAGGGTCCACTCTATGGCGATAAGGCCGATCTGCAAGTCTTGGTTGCCGGACGTGATAGCCTCGCTGTTGATCTGGCCTGCTGCCAGATTGTGGGCGTCAAGCCACGTGACATTCCGCATTTGAAACTGGCGCTGGAACAAATGGGCAAGCCATCCTGGACGCTGGCGGGCGAAGATGTGGGCGTCATCAAGAAATTCCGTTTGCCAGAGCAGAAGGCTCTCTACCGCTTTATCTTCTGGATGATGTATCCGCTTGACTATCCCTACACCTGGGTGGCTGAGCGCGGCAAGCATCTCTGCACCACACTCTACGGCACAGGTCTTGTCGGCACGCGCCCGCAGATCAAAGAAGAGAGCTGCACGCGCTGTGGCAAATGTGTCGATGCCTGCCCTTTGCCCAATGTGATCGATATCAAAACATTGAAAGTCAACTATAGCACCTGCCAGCGTTGTCTGCTCTGCTATGAAGCCTGTCCCGAAAACGCGATCAGTGTCAAGGGCTATTCGGGAGCGCGCCAATGACCATTCTTGTAACAGGAGCAACCGGTTTTCTCGGCTCGGCCCTCGTCACGGAGCTGGTCAAACAGGGCCAGCCTGTACGTCTGCTCGTGCGCGACGAAAAGAAGGCGCGTGAACAGTTTGGTGATGCTGTGACGATTGTGCGCGGCGAAATCACCGACGTGGAACAGGTCAAGCAGGCGGTAGAGGGAGCGACCACGATTTATCATTTCGTGGGCCGCCTCTACCATCCCAGTGTGCCAACCGAATTGTATCGTCAGACGCACGTCGAGGGGACGCGCATCATCCTTGAAGCCTGCAAGGGCCAGAGCCAGCTCAAACGCTTTGTGCATTGCAGCACAACAGGCGTTCACGGCGAAACAGGCAAGACGCCAGCGGCAGAAGACGCTCCGTTTGCGCCCACCAATCCTTACGAAGCGACGAAACTGGAAGGTGAACTGTTGGCTCTCAAGGCCCAGCGCGAGTGGGGTCTGCCTGTGACCGTCGTGCGTCCTGGTCTCGTCTATGGTCCTGGCGACCTGCATCTGCTTGGCTTCTTCTCCTCGATTAGAAAGGGTCTCTTCCGCGTCATCGATGGCGGCAAGGCCCTGCTGCATCCGATCTATATCGACGATATGACGGACGCCTTTCTGCTGAGTGCCGAGGAGCCAGCGGCTATTGGGCATAGCTACAATATCGCGGGCGATCATGCCGTGACTATTAAAGAACTGTCAACGGCCATTGCACACTCAATGGGTAAAGAACTGCCGTCCAGCAGTATCCCGCTCTGGCTTGCCAACCTTGCCTCGGATATCTTCTCGTTTATCCCAGGCTTTCAGGGTGAACGCGCTCCATTGACGCGCAGCCGCGTGAAATTCTTGACCAATAGCCGCGTGTACTCGATAGAGCGTGCCCGCCGTGATCTTGGCTTCGCGCCACGGATGGAGTTGGAAGAGGGCATGCGACTCACTGCGCTCTGGTATCAGAAACACGGCTATCTCTAAATGTAACATGTGTCTTTTCATCGTGTGAGGTATATATGCAACCGAATGAGCATCTTCCTGTCCAACAGATGCGTATTCGTCCGACACGGCTCGTGCGACATACTCATCATTTCTTATCAACGACCTCAGCCCATATCCAGGGGATACAAGCCGGGCGTGAAGATAGCTCAGAGGTAATAACTCAGCCAACAACTGCATTGCCCTCTGACCATGACATCCATTTTCAATTGCCAATGCAGGCTATCATTCCGCACTTCCCTATAACGACGCCAGCAGCAACAGTCGGGGCGAGTGATGAAGATGATGAAAATGATGAAAATATCACGCAGGCGACGACACGCCATCTCAAACGCTTGAGCGGGATGATGCGTGCCGTGCGTTTGCCTGCGTCAGATGCTCCTCTAGGAGCAGCGCAGGCAGAAGAGGGTTATTGGCCGGAAGGCATCCATCAGACGGGGCCGTTGCCGATTGTCAACCTTTACGGACGAGAACCTTTTGGACGCATTGTTCCACCAGAAGATGCGCTGGCGAGCGGTGCGGTTCTGCAGGACAGCGTAGTCGTTGCCGCAGCACCTCTGTGGAAACGTCTGCTCGCTCATCCCGCGACTAAGGTGGTTTTGGGCCTGCTAGTGGGTGTTGGCCTCCTCTTCCTTATGACAAAATTTGTCAATGTTCCGGCGACGATTATCGTTCTCAAGACAAACCTAGCAACGCCGCGTGGTATCCTGCTGGCTCTGCTTTCTGGCGTTGCCTTTCTGGCCGCTTTCTCGATTCGTGGGGTGCGTTGGAAACTTTTCCTCAATCCTGTGGGCAAGATCAGCACTGGCAAGGCAATTCAACTGTTTCTGGTTGGCATTTTTCTCAATTTCTTGCTACCTGTGCGTGGTGGTGAGGTTGCCAAGAGTTTGATGCTCAAACGGATTGCAGGCATACCGGTTAGTCAATCGTTGCCTACCGTCGCGATGGACAAGGCCCTGGACCTTTTGCCGGCCCTCTTTATCATCGTCCTTGTGCCGCTGCTCGGCGTCAAGATGAGTGATACACTCTGGCTCGTGCTGGGTATGGTCAGTGGCCTGCTGATCTGCCTGATCGCTTTTGTGTTGCTGGCCGCGTGGAAACGTGCCCTTGCCATTGCCTTGTTGCAAAAAAGCACCACGTTGTTGCCCAAACGTATTGGCAATAAGATCGAAGGTTTCGCTACTGGCTTTGTCGATTCACTGTTGGCGGGGGCCAGTCAGCCACGCATTTTTCTTCCTGCCATCCTCCTCACGTTGGTTGCTGTTACCTGCGATGGCCTCTTTGCGATGCTCGCCTTTTGGACGATAGGCTGGCCTATCTCCTTTGGAACGGCAATTTTCGGTTATACCGTCTACAATATGTTCTACATCCTGCCTACACCCCCAGGGCAGGTGGGCAGCAACGAAATTACCGGGCTGCTTGTCTTTCATGGCTTGTTGCAGCAACCAGCGGCACAGGTCACCGCTATGTTCGTCTTCTCACATCCCTGGGCGGCCTTGCTCATGTGCGTTAGTGGTATGCTCTGTTTGAGCGCGCTCGGCTTGACCATTTCTAGCGCAATGCAGGTTCAGGCTCCTGAACGCTAGTGCGTTTTAGACATTGACGAGGTGTACCTGCTATTATATAGACACTACGCGGTAGAACAAAAATTTGATTTGTTCGTATGTATATCTGTGTGTCTTGCAAAAACGTATCAAAGGAAATGGATGCAATGTGTTCTGAGACGAGAGAGCATGACGTGTAACGAGCTACTTAGGAAGAATGCGTTTGTATGGGATCAGAAAACACGGAAAATATGTACCATTCCCAGTATGGAAATGATACTGATCAGTCGGCTGTATCGAGCGGCTGGTCTTATGATGCTGCCCGTTTGCAAGCAATTATAGGGGCCACACAAGACCTGATCTGGCGGACAGACAGATATGGAAATATGCGAGAAGAGAGTCACGGATGGCAACGTTTTACGGGGCAAAGTACGAGCGAAAGTCGAGAGCTAGGGTGGCTCAAGACTATTCATGCCGAAGATAGAGCATATTTGCTAAATAGTGTCTCGCAAAAAGCGATAACAGACGAACGTGTCGAGGCGAAATGCCAGATTCTTCGTCATGATGGCCGCTATCGCATCTTTCAAATTTGTCAAATGCCGATATTTGATGCACAAAAAGTAATCCAAGAGTGGGTCTATGTAGGCCACGATATCACCGAGCAGCAGCAAGCACTCCATCAGATTGAACAACAAGCGGATGTGATCAAACTGCAAAGTCGCTTAATCGAACTGGCCCATGACGCCATTCTTGTGCGAAAGCCATCTGGCAATGTCATCTCCTGGAATCGGGGCGCAGAGCAACTGTATGGCTGGCGTGCGGAGGAAGTTCGCGACCTGTGTACGCATCACTTTCTCCACACACAATTTCCTGTCTCGCTGACTGCCCAGGAACAATTACTTGAACAGCATGGATATTGGGAAGGTGAGCTGATCCATCATAGACGCGATGGTATACAAGTAATTGTTGAAAGCCGTCAGGTACTGATGCGTGATGCCAGTGGCAACCCAGATGCTGTCTTAGAGGTGAATCGTGACATCACAGAGCGTAAACAGGCTGAATATGTCAGCAAAGAACGCATAAATATGGCGATAGATGCTGCTGAAATTGGGACTTGGGATTGGGATTTGCTCTCCAATGAGTTGCTCTGGAGTAACCAGTGTAAGGCACTCTTTGGCTTCGTACCACAGACGCATATGAGCTATGCTTTATTTCTTGACGCGCTACATCCCGATGATCGTATGCATGTCGATACTCTGATGCAACGTTGTTTGCGTCTCAAAGAGGAATATCATGCCGAATACCGTGTGGTCTGGCCTGATGGGAGCATCCACTGGATCACGATGCAGGGGAAGGTTTTCATCGATGTAGAAGGACGTATCACACGTATCAGCGGTGTTGCAATGGATATTACGAGCAGGCGGGCATGGGAGCAGCGTATCCAGGAAACGTTACAGGCTTTACTGACAATGGCGCAAATTGTCGTAGAGGGCAAATCAGCTGACGCCTTAACACGCTCACTCACGGCTATGCCAGATGTATCGGATCGTTATAATGTTGAACACCAGCTTGCCGAGCTGACGCGCAGTGTGCTGGGTGGCAGGCGCTTGGGCATTACGGCGGTTGATGCTGAGACAGGGCGGTTACAGCCGATTGCGGTCGCGGGCCTTTCGCCAAAACAAGAGCGTGTCTGGTGGGAAGATACGCCGCGTTACTCGCTTCAGGAAGGTTGGAAATTGGAGCAGGTGGTACTCCTTCAGGCCGATCAAGTTCTCTTACTTGAACCGAGCAATTTCCCACCCTACCTTGTCGCCTCATTGCGTCACTGGCCTGTACAACAATTACTGTGCGCTCCCATGCGCATTGGTGAACAGTTTATCGGCACACTCACCCTGGACTATGGGACCGAAGAACATCACTTTACCGATCAAGAAATTGCTTTAGTTGCCGCTGCTGCTCGCCTGATGGCCCTTGCGATTGAGCGCAGACGCTTGATCCTCGAACATGCTCAGGCGCAGGCTAGCATTTTGGCCTTGCAGGAAACGAATGATCGCATGGGTGAGTTTATTAGTATCGCTGGACATGAATTACGCACACCACTCACGACGATTAACGCTAGCGTTCAGTTAGCCCAAAAGCAGATTGCGCGCCTGCTGATGCAAGACCGTATGCAAACGGAGCAAATCGAGAAAATGTTGTATACATTGAGTACGCTGCTGGCACGCGCTGAGCATCAAATTGGCTTACAGAATCGTTTGATTAGCGATCTTTTGGATAGCTCGCGCATGCATGCAGAGCAGCTTACCCTGGAAATACAGCGGTGTGATCTGTTCCGTCTTGTACAGGATGTGGTTGAGGAGCAGCAGACTCGCACACCACTGCGTACTATCCAGTTGCAATGTACAACGCCAGACCTGCTTTGGGTAAACGTCGATGCTGACCGTATTCAACAAGTTGTGAGTAACTACTTGTCCAACGCGCTCAAATACTCTAATGCAGAGCAAGTGGTAGGTATTCTGATTGAGCGGGTTGGAGCAGCGGTACGTGTCTCGGTGCAGGATCATGGCCCAGGGCTGACGTTGAGCCAGCAAGAACACCTCTGGGAACGTTTTTATCGTGTTCCTGACATTGAAATACAGACAGGTTCGGGTGTGGGCCTGGGACTAGGTCTCTACATTTGTCGTACAATTATTGAAATGCATGGTGGTCAGGTCTGCGTATCTAGTATGCCGGGTGCAGGCTCAGCATTCTGGTTTACGTTATTGCTCGCAGAATAAGAGAAAGTCATGCGTATTACCGCTTTACAACCACAGACGAACAACCTAAACCGGATAAATGTGTTTGCCGATGAGCATTTTTTGCTAGGGGCCAATGCGCTCATCGTCTTGCGTTTGGGTTTGGAGGTTGGGCAAGAGTTGCTTCCTATACAGTTAGAAGAGTTGCGGCGCGAGGAGGCTTTGCAGCAGGCTGTTGATCGTGCCATGAATTACCTCTCATTTCGTCCACGCAGTCGCGAGGAGGTCCGTTTGTACCTGCGCCGCAAAGAGACGACACCCGACCTGATCGATACCGTGTTGGAGCGATTGCAGCAACTTGATCTCATCAATGATCGTGCGTTTGCCGAGTTTTGGCTAGAGACACGCGAGAAGTTTAGTCCACGCGGGACGCGCCTGCTAAAAAATGAATTGCGGATGAAAGGCGTAGAGCGCGAAATTGCTGATGAGATGCTCGACGATGAGCAAGATGCGGAGCAAGCTCTACGTGCTGGCCGCAAGAAAGCCCTCTCTCTGGTCCGTCTCGCCAATATCGATTATGCCACCTTCCATAATCGTCTGGCTTCCTTTTTGCAACGACGCGGCTTTAGCTATGACGTGACCAAGAAGAGTGTGAAACTGCTTTGGGAAGAACTACAAGGCGAGGACACCGAAGAGCCTTATTGATTTGGTTGTGACTGCCCCTCAGACGGTGTGGCGGATGGCGTTGGCGTCGGCTGAGCATTCCCCGGCGTTGGCGTTGAGCCTATCTGCTGCAATGGTACGTTAGGTATATTCGTCGGGTTGGTGGGATGCACGATGATCTGTTTGCTCGTAGTTGGCAGTGTGTCTCCATAGGAAACCTCGATGTGCAATGTGCTGGGGTCGATGCCCGGTTGTGCTAGCACGTAGGCTCGTGCATTCGCGAGTTTCAAGCCCTTAAGGTGATTCTGTATTACAGCGATCTCATCTGTGGGGAGTTGATATTCAGCAACGCCCCCTGCGGCAATTGCGATAGTGGCGTTGCCGTTGGCATCCACGGCCTTGATGCCCGCTTGCCCGATCTGTGTAAACTGGCTGAGCAGGATATAATGTGTCCCCAATTCTTGTTGCATCTTCTGCTGTAAGAGCATCTTTGCCAGGGTTTGCGTATCGTTGCTCTGGATATATTCGACCGCTCCTTGCTCGGCAAGTGTCACGCTGACCGTATTGCTTTGCGTGCCAACCTGTGGGTTTGGCGTGACATTTGTATCACCAAATTGAATTGTACCAATTATTGTGTCTTGCTTCGCTTGCAGTTGTTGCTGAATATCCTGCGTGATCTGGCTTTGCAGGCCTGGGCGTATCTGATCTTCTAGATTGGTGACGTCGCTGGGAGCCACACGCGACGAGCAAAAGAAGAGAATGCAGCTTTGCGAGGTCGTTCCCTGTTGTGTTCCTTGTCGATTGCTGGTAAGGACGCCGATAGGGAGCGAGGCAGATGCCAGGTTGATGGTAGTAAGGTCCCTCTGAGCATGTAGGATGAAGACCGCACTGAGTGCATGCACCTGAGGACTCAGCGTGACACGCGCAGTGATGGTGTTTTCAAAGACATAGAAGGCCAAGGCGGACATCGCAATGAGAATTGCCAGTATGGCAAGTGAGATGAAGCCGATGAGCGAACGCTTCGGTTTTTTCTTGTGTGATGGTGGTGGTGTGGCGATGGCTGCGCTGCTAGGCGAGAAGCGTGATAGTTGTGCTGCGTCAAGGAAGGACGTTGGCGTGCTATAATCCTCTCTTCTAAATGCTTTTGGCGCGTTCGCCAGTGCTACATCGCTCTCGCTGTGGCGTAAAATGACGCTGTCTTGCCCGACATGGGCTGGAGTGGGTGGAGGTGATAGACGGCGTGGTGTTGGCATATCGTCCTCCTCTGGTGCGAGTGGCATATGCAGGCGAGACGTCGTGCTGAGGATATGGCAGGCGTACTCAAAGCCTTTGAGCAGCTCGTCGGCACTGGCATACCGTTCGCGCGGATCGGGTTGAGTGGCGCGACGCACAACTTCTTCCAGCGGCATGGGCAAAGTCGTGTTTTTCCTCGCCTCTGGCAAATGTCCTGTAATCATTTGATACAGGATAACGCCGAGTGAAAAAATGTCATTACTTGGTGCGGCAATGCCTGAGAGACGCTCAGGAGCCAGATAGGCCAGGGTTCCCATTTCATGTCCTGCTGCCGTTAGCGGCGGGCTGGCGTATTCTCCCTGAATGGTCGCGATCCCAAAATCAATGAGACGCACATAGACCTGCTCCTCGCCTTCTTGGTCGAGTAGAATATTGCTGGGCTTGAGATCGCGGTGGATGACTCCACGTTTATGAATATAGGCGATGGCGCGCACCAGGGCAGAGAAGAGCTGTTGAATTTCTGTCAGCGATAGCGCACCGCGCTGTAAACGCTGTGCGAGTGTGCCCCCTTCGACATAGGGTGTCACGAGAAAAAGTCGTCCCTGCTCCTCGTCAAACTCGATGAGCGTTAGAATATGTTCGTGCTTAAGGTGTGCGCTGACCTCTGCTTCGCGCAAGAAACGTTGGCGCGCAACCATATCGTTGACAAGATCAGGACGCATAATCTTGATGGCGACTAGGCGACCAAAAGCGGTACGCTGGCGTGCTAGATAGACTTCGCCCATACCACCTACGTCGATGCGACGCACTAACTCATAGTTGCCAAAATGGAGATGCGAGGTGTGTTCGTCCGCACGCACTGGCTGCTTGTTTATCGGGTCGTTTTGCTCTCTCATACACGTATCTTTAGGATGATAAATGGTAGGATAATCATAGCTCTCTATAAAAAGACGATAGCAACGGTAGGAATATCAAATGTGCCAGTCACCCACCTTGCCCTAACATTGGCATAACTGTTCAAGAGAAAAAACTGACATCGCGTCAGTTGCAGTATAACATGGATGCTCACGGAAGGAAAGTGAAATAGCTCATTGCAACTATTTGGTATTGCTTGTATGCTGATAGCAGAGGTTGCAACCAGGCGGCCCACTCCCTATGATAGATCGCAAAGCTCTAGGGCACAAAGGAGAAAAAACATGACTCAATCACAGGCTCAGGCTTTGAGTAGTGCATTGACGGGCGCGAGCATTTTTATCGGCATCTTTTCCCTGGCAGTTCTCGTGTTTTTTATCATTGTCTATTGGCGTATTGTCGCAAAGATGGGGTATCCCGGTGTAATGAGCCTTTTGCTACTCATTCCCATTGTCAACATTATCATGATCTGTATGGTAGCCTTCAGTGAGTGGCCCATTCACCGTGAACTTAACCAGCTACGTCAGCAAGTTGGTATGCGTGGGCCACAAGGACCACAAGGGCCATACTATCCACAAGGCTCACAGTATCCCCCTCAATAACGCTACAACTCACATGGGATAACACAACGCGTGCCGCATGTCTGACGTGCGGCACGCGTTGTGTCATCCCATATCTCAGGTGAAATAGGCGGGCGAGAAATTGTTTACAAAACCATAATGCTAGCTTAACATGCGACTCTTATACTAAGGACAGAGCAATCCAGAGAGAGCAACCCGTATCGGGATGAGGCATGAGAAATGCGTGGCTGAGCGAACAGACAACACTCAGTACCTTCTTGTTTGCCTCGTTTCCTACCTCACGATATGGCAGTCATCAATCTGTTGAGGGCTGTCACCCCGTGACACACGACGCATTGCGCTCGTGTCAGGGAGCGAGAAGTACACTCCGAGCTTCTCGCTCTTGGGGACTTGAGAACATATCCGTCTATCCACAAGACAAATGACCTCGTCCATTTTTCTTCCTTGTTCAAAATGCCGCTTTGTTCATAACAGAGCATTCTCGTTGCTCTTTGCCGCTGCACTCTTGGTTGCACTGCTCATAGACCTGCCACATCTTGGCTCGGAGTTGTTCTAAATAAACCAGTGAAATTCCTGCGGAACATGGTGTAGAATAGAAGCTCAAAACGATGAGCAGAGAGGTGCTACCATCGCTAGACCAAGTGAAGTCTACGTACAAGCGTTGTCGGCACATGTTTTTCCAGTATCTCACAGATCGCCCTGCTATCGTTCGTTCGGTGGCCGGGTTAGCCGCGTAAGGTTCTTCGGAGGATGCAGAGATCATGACACATCATCACGCTGAACAGATTCCCCAGATCTACGAACGACACGCTCTTATATGGGATACTGACCGCAGTCACGGAACATGGAATGACAAGAGCTGGCATGATCGGTTTATCGCCTGTCTCGCCCCAGGAGCCAGGGTCCTTGACCTGGGATGCGGGTCAGGAATGCCCGTCGCGTTTCATCTTGTCCAACATGGACTGCGTGTGACAGGTGTTGATACTTCTCCAACGCTCATCGCCTTGTGTCGCCAGCGCATGCCAGCGCACGAGTGGATCATAGCAGAGATGCAAGCACTCGCACTTCCTCAGCACTTTGATGGACTTCTCAGTTGGGACAGCTTTTTCCATCTCACTCCTGCTCATCAACGGACCATGTTCACAGTGTTCGCCGCTCACGCCGCTCCTGGTGCTTTTATCCTTTTCAATAC
>DAICZM010000112.1 GCA_027311145.1 Ktedonobacterales bacterium | reverse complement strand
TATTTATTCTATACGAATATACTGATTAGTAGAAAAATCCCTTCCTATAGGGCTGGACATTGGGCAATAATGTGATAAAATCCCTACAGGCAATGAGCCGATGCATGAAAAAAGCATTTTTTATGAATTTCTGTGGCATTTTTGCATATAAAGCAAAATTTAATACCTTTCCCCGCTTTTTCATTGCATTATAAGAATATTTTCAGATTTCAAGGAGGAACTCATGGCATACCAGTATCAGATGCCCCCCATGCAGCAACAGGCTCCAGCAATGGCATACGTAGGAGTTGGCTCACGTTTTCTCGCTCTACTCATCGACGGAATTATTCTAGGTATTGTTGTAGGTATAATCGAGGCTCTGCTCATTAGAGTCAGCCCGGCACTGGCAGGTGGGTTAGTTGCCATTATCACTGTTGCCTACTTTTTCATATTAGAGGCGACCCAGGGAGCGACACTGGGTAAAAGGGTACTTGGTTTGCGCATCGTGCGCATGGATGGTAGTCCGATTGGTTGGAGCGAGTCGATCATTCGCAATCTGTTGCGCATCGTTGACGGACTCTTCGGCTATCTTGTAGGTGCAATCATTATCTGGAACTCCCCACTCAAGCAACGTTTGGGTGACAAAGTTGCCCAAACAGTGGTAATCAGAGCACGCTAAGCGCCTTTGGCTCTCGCAAAGACAATAAATAGCCTGCGTGACGGTATTAGCAGTCACACAGGCTATTTATTGCTCATCTGTCTTGCCTACTACTCGTGAGTGCGGAAGATTTTCACGCGGCGATTCGGCTCTTTGCCACGGCTGCGCGAAAGCAGATTATAACGGCTCGCCATCTGGTGTTGCAGGCGACGAATATAGGCATTAGCAGGAGCGAGTTCAGCTGTCGTCAAGCCTTTATTCAGGACCTGATGAATGGCATCTTCCGTTTCCAGCATAGCCTGTTTGGTTGGATCGTCAAAGGCAATCTCGTCATGGGGGCCTGCTCCCATCTCACCATCCTCATCTTCGACAGATGAGTCGCTAATGGGGATATCGAAAATGCGGCCCAGGGCGTGTTGCATTTGCGAGACGGTGTTATTTTTCAGGATAATAATCAGCTTGCCGTCCTGCTCTGCCTGTTGCAAACGTTCTGGTTGGCGACGATAGTAGTTCTTGATCGTGATAACAGCCTCGGCCTCATTCTGATGATTGGTCACGATGATCGGCACGCGCAGGTGACGGGCAGCATCGGCGAGACGGTCGCGACTGACACCAAAGGGATAGATGCGCATCGTTTTCATGATGGGTATCTCGTCCGTCTTGGTTGCTAGGTTGCCGTTCTCCCCAATGACCGAGCGATTGAGGGTCTCTACACTAACCTGTAGGGGCCGATTGATCGTGTCTGTTGGCCGATTAAGCGACTCTGCGGGCCGATTGATCGCCTCTGTGCCCGTAGGAGCCAATGCGCGCATTGACATTGACGGTTGCTGAAACGGGGCCTGGTTGCGTCCGCCGCCACGACTGGCCTGTTGGCCAACCTGCCGAATAGCATTCCATCCACCGCTATTACCACCATTGCCATGGCGGTCGATGCGGTCGCCGCGGTCGCCGCGGTCGCCGCGCTCATTACGTTCAAACGTGCGAGGAGTGAAGCCATCTTGACGTGCGACACCGAAACCGCCCACACCCCACATGGGAAGCTCCATGCCACCGGTATTGACGCGGCGTGCGGTCACACGACCATTGTCATGGTCACGTGTGCGTTCTTCAGCGGTCACGGGTTGGCCGCGCAGCATAGTATCGACCGTGTCAGCCACATCACGATGCACGATGAGTTCTTCCCAACTCTGCTGTTCAACCACCACATCAAAGGTGGGGGGGGCCTTGCGCTCAAGAATGCTTTTTTGCGTATGACGGCGGCGCGCCTCCTCGTCGCCCAGCGTGACCGTCTGAATGCCACCCACAAGGTCCGAGAGTGTGGGGTTGACGAGCAGATTGCCCAACGAGTTGCCGTGAGCCGTAGCGACCAACTGAACGCCACGTTCCGCGATGGTGCGTGCGGCAGCGGCCTCCAATTCTGTGCCAATTTCGTCGATGACAATGACCTGTGGCATATGGTTTTCGACCGCCTCGATCATGACCGCATGTTGCTCCGCCGTGCGCGCGACCTGCATGCGGCGCGCGCGCCCGATGCCGGGATGAGGAATATCGCCATCGCCAGCGATCTCGTTCGAGGTATCCACTACCACAACCCGTTTATTAGACTCGTCCGCGAGGACGCGCGCTATTTCACGCAACAGGGTGGTTTTTCCCACACCTGGACGACCAAGAATGAGAATAGATTGGCCCTGTTCAACGATATCGCGAATCAGAGCAATACTGCCAAGTACCGCTCGACCAATACGGCAGGTCAAGCCGACGACTTTCCCCTTTCTATTACGGAGCGCGCTGATACGATGGAGCGTGCGCTCAATGCCAGCGCGGTTATCGTCGCCAAATTCACCGATACGTTC
Organism: Ktedonobacterales bacterium; assembly: GCA_027311145.1. Classification (GTDB taxonomy): domain Bacteria; phylum Chloroflexota; class Ktedonobacteria; order Ktedonobacterales; family Ktedonobacteraceae; genus DTNP01. Next base: position 9,170 of record DAICZM010000112.1, on the reverse strand, counting down.
GACAACATATTGCAGATCGGCATCGGTGACAGGCTGGGTACTGAGGATCACTTCCCCATCCGGGAATCGGCCCTCGGCAAAGCGGCCAAGGTCCATTACGATCTCCAGCAGTTCGCTTCGGTTCTCAAGCCGATTGACCGCGTAGTGGATGCCAGGCGGAAGTGTCGCTAGCAGAGCCTCCAGATCGTCAGTGATCGCATGTTGCATAGGCAGTTTTATCACCTCATAATTTTTTGGCGAGAATTGACCGTCCCCAAGCCCTTCAAGCCATAGACCGCTCGTTGCTCCAGCAGGGGGACGGTGCTTTGCCTCATAGCAAGAAGTGCCATGTGTCGCACCAGCAGGTCTTTGGTATCGGCCTGCTCAAATCCACTGTTACGGAGAGCGGTGATTACAAAAGAGTCGTACTCGCGCACCAGGCAAGAGATGCGTCGCACGTTACCTTCCTGAAGACGCCGGATGCCAAAACGCAGGAGCGGTTCAGCAAGCTCGGTGTGTTCAGGGTGGACCATAAGACAGAGCCGATGCGGGGTGCTACCATGGCCACGACGGAGCCGAAGCCATGCACCGATGCGCACGCCAACATCGCAGACGTAGTTCTCATCACTCTGTTTGAAGAGTGCGGGAAGCGAGTTCAGCGGGCCGACGTTCATTTTGGCAAATTCTTCGCTGCTCTCGACCATTTCCGCCATCTGCACTTTTGGGGGCGTGACGGAGCGATAGAGCTGGTAGAGTCCCCACACGTGGTGACGATTCCAGCGCCGTAACGAGGGCAAGACGGGTTCATTTGTCGCTAGTGGTCGCTCTGGTTCATAGATGTAGGTTAATTCACGTGCATAGCGTTGGAAACCGGAGCGATGAAACAGGTCGAGTTCCGGTACTTCATCCTCGACTTTCGCGAAGATGCGCAGCATGCCGTGGACGGCAGCCATTTCGAGGATATGTTCAAGTAAAACGTTTAATACTTCATCGCCTGCAACGTTGCGATGTGCCATCGAAGCCAGATACGCGATATCCCACATCGTGCGGGCAGGTCGCTCGCGTACCTGTGCAAAGCCGAGAATACGCCAATGATCTTCACAAATCCAGGTGCGCGTGGCTGGATTAAGGGGAAAGATATTTCTCAGGATAGGGGGCGGAGTGACAAGGCTCTCATCCGGCTCTTGCCAACACACAAAGTTTGCAAACTCGTGCTGTTTGCTACGAGCGCGATGGTCAATGGCGTAGATGATGCCCGGCAGATCAACATATAGTACCGGTCGTATCATCCAATGCTCCCTCGCCGTGCAGAGGAGCGCAATTGCAATCCCCTACAACGTGACGCTTCGTACTATGCGGAGAAAGTAATCATGGAAACGTGGATCCCCGGCAACTTCCGGGTGGAATGCAGTGCCTAACATGGTTCCTTCACGGACAGCAACAATGGTTCCATTATCGAGCGTTGCCAGCACCTCTACGCCTGCTCCTACGCGCTCAACCAGTGGGCCGCGAATAAAGAAAGCGTGAAATGGTGCTTCTCCCAGGACAGGCACCTTGAGATCTGTTTCAAAACTTTCCCGCTGACTCCCAAATGCGTTACGACGGACGCGAATATTCATGGATGCCAACAATGGCTGACCCAGAAGCGCGTTGTCCGTCTCTTTTGATAATAGAATAAGCCCCGCGCACGTTCCCCAAACGGGAACACCTTCCTGAATCTTCCTAAGCAGGATGTCGTGCAAGCCATATTCGACCATTAGCTTGCCTATCGTCGTACTTTCACCACCTGGTATTATTATACCATCTATTGTGTCAAGATGTCGCGGAAGACGAATAGCAATTCCGTGCGCACCCACATCTTCCAACATCTTGATGTGCGCCTCAAAATCACCTTGTAATGCTAATACGCCGATATGTGGCTTTGGGTTAGACATATGTGCAATCACCTTTTGAGCGTTGTGAGAAAGTTTCCAACATATTTGCAATGGCATACACAGGACAACCTTCGCGGTTGCCCTGTGTATGCCATCATGCAATTTACCAGCCGCGTTTCGCCATCAGTTCATTTTCGGGCAAGGTGCTAATATTGATACCAACCATTGGCTCGCCAAGATTGCGCGATACCTCGGCAACAATCTCCGGGTCCTGATAGTGTGTCGTAGCGCGCACGATTGCTTGCGCACGCTTAAACTGCACTTTACGCTGCTCTTCTTTGCTTAAACCTGCGCCAGACTTAAAGATGCCGGAGCCAACAAAGATGCCTTCTGCCCCGAGACGCATCATCAAAACAGCATCAGCGGGCGTCGCAATACCGCCTGCCGAGAAGTTGACTACCGGCAACTTGCCCGTGCGCGCCACTTCGCACACGAGATCGTAGGGTGCGCCCAGTTTCTTGGCTTCATCCATAAATTCCTCTTCAGGCAAAATTTGTAAGCGGCGTACACCATCCATAATTGTACGCATGTGGCGCACGGCCTCGATCACATTGCCTGTGCCCGCCTCGCCTTTGGTGCGCAGCATGGCCGCGCCTTCGCCCACGCGCCGCAGTGCCTCGCCGAGATCGCGCGCTCCGCACACAAACGGTATCGAGAAGCGATGCTTATTGACGTGAAATTGCTCGTCTGCTGGCGTCAATACCTCAGACTCGTCGATGCAGTCCACGCCAATCGTCTGCAAAATTTCGGCTTCGACAAAATGTCCAATCCGACACTTTGCCATCACGGGAATGGTTACAGCCTCCCTAATCCTGATAATCAATTCAGGGTCGCTCATCCGCGCCACACCACCCTGAGCGCGAATATCCGCAGGCACACGTTCCAGTGCCATCACGGCAGATGCTCCCGCATCTTCCGCAATTTTGGCTTCATCTGCTGTCACCACATCGCAAATAACGCCACCCTTGAGCATTTCAGGGAAGGTCCGCTTGACTGATACTGTACCGGTCTGTTTCTGCATGGCTATCTATCTCCTGACATAGAGAACATCTACATTGTTTGTATGAAGATTCTAGCACAGGAGTGCTATGACTGCCAGAGCCAATTGGTACGAAATATGCCAACCAAAGCGAGTATTGGCTCTTTCGCAGATATGCTATACTGCAAAAGCAACGAAAGACAGGAGAACATTGGAAAGGCCAACGCAGTGAGTATCCTGGATCGCGAGTTAAAAGGACAGCACACAAACCATCCACGTTTGCGCCGCACATTGCTGATAATCGGCGGCCTACTCTTTGTGCTGCTGATCTTCTTCTCATTTACAAATTTCTCCAGTGATGTCGCGTTTGTTCAACACGCGCTCAAGCCACCCGCACACTTCACCTTTCACGGGCAAAACGGCTACATCAGTTCGGTTGCATGGTCGCCCGATGGACAAGAGATCGCCTCCGCCAGCGGAGACGGGACGGTACAGGTCTGGAATGCGCATACGGGCACTATTGTACGCATTTACAAGGGTCACACAGGCGATGTCCTCGCGGTCGCGTGGTCGCCCGATGGGCATGAGCTTGCCACTGGCGGACTGGACACGACGGTACAGGTCTGGAATGTTGCAACAGGCCAGCGACTTTTCACGTATCGCGGCCATAGCGACGCAGTTTTTAGTGTGGCATGGTCACCCGATAGCAAGTATATCGCCTCTGCCAGCCAGGATGGAACAGTGCAAGTCTGGAATGCCACCAATGGGCAGTCGCTCCTGCATTACGGCACACATCCTTTGCGCGGCGTACCGCCCCCCTGGAACAGTGTGGCATGGTCGCCCAATGGCCGAGAACTCGCATTAGGTGGTGAAGGTGATGCAATAGTGCTAAATATGCAGACTACCAAAGAAGTTGGTGAGTATGGCTATAACGGCGGCACAATCCACGCACTCTGCTGGTCGCCCGATGGCCGTTATATCGCCTTTGGCGGTTCCGATTCAACGGTGCAAGTCTGGGATCTTGCCACGCATCAAAATGTCTACACCTATCAGGGCCATCAAACCGATGTCTTTAGCGTGGCGTGGTCACCTGATGGTCAACGGATCGCCTCGGGTAGCGGCGACGGCCTGATTGAGGTGTGGGATGCACTAACGGGTCAGCACGTCTACACCTATCGTGGTCATGCGGATTTCTACATGGGCCACTTGACCAGCGGCAGCAACGCAGCAGTCAATACGCTGGCATGGTCGCCCAATGGGCTAGCCATCGCTTCTGGCAGCAACGACAACACCGTGCAGGTCTGGAAACCCATGTAAATCAGGATTACACCACATTGATTGGGGTACGTTGTCAAACGTGATTGCATGCCTGTACCGGCATTGTATAGTACATGACACCCACAACACATGACACCCACAACACATGACACCCACAAGGGGTGTCACTACATCTCATACGTAGCACATCATAAAGCGCAAACAGCGGATTACGGGTTTTTACAATAATATGTGCTTCTCAGAGAGGCATACTACCAGCGATCATGCACCAGGGAACGAATGTGTGCATCATAGATCGCCTGCACATGCTGCATCGCTTCCTTGCTCAGAGGGGGCAAAGAAGATACACGACTATTCTGCTCGGCTTGTTGCGGATTTTTGGACCCCGCAATGACCGTTGACACCTCGGGATACATCAGAATCCAGCGCAAGGCAAATTGTGACATACTCTCACCCTCCGGCACAAAAGAGCGCAATTCTTCAACCGCAGCAAGACCTGTTTCGTAATCAACGCCAGAAAAGGTCTCGCCTTGATCGAAAGCTTCCCCATGACGATTGTAGCTGCGATGGTCGGTGGCAGCGAACTGCGAATCACGGCGAAATTTGCCTGCCAACAGACCGCTTGCCAGTGGCACACGCACAATGATGCCGACCTTGCGCTCGCGGGCAGCCGCGAAGAACTGCTCGGCAGGCTTGAGACGAAACATATTGAAGATAATCTGAATGCTCTGCACATTGGGGTAGGAGATCGCCTTGAGTGCCTCTTCTACCGTCTCAACGCTCACACCATAATAGCGCAGTTTGCCTTGCTGCACGAGATCATCCAACACGCCAAAGACCTCTGGCATGTCATAAACAGCGGATGGAGGACAGTGCAATTGCAGTAGATCGAGAGCGTCCATCGCAAGGTTGCGTAGGCTGCGCTCAACAAAGGCCGTCAGATTGGCACGGTTATAACCCTCAGCAACATGCGGATTCAGGCGACGGCCAGCTTTGGTTGCGATAATCAAGTCTTGCTGATGGGCCTTGCGCACTTGTGCGATCAGTTGTTCAGAATGCCCATCACCATAGACATCCGCCGTATCAATAAAGTTGACACCCAGGTCAATTGCGCGGTGCAATGCAGCGATAGCCTCGCTATCATCAGTACTACCCCAAGCATCTCCACCAATAGCCCAGGCCCCAAAACCCATCTCTGAAATGTTCCAAGCGGTACGACCAAATGTACGATATTGCATGTCAATTACTCTTTTCCAGGGCTGATTGTTCCCATACTGATACCACAGGGTTTAAAACCACCTGTACATTAATACTTTCCTTAAAAAATGCGTCACAAGGCCATTGTATCACCTTGTGACGCAGAGCAACGGACAATATTTACCAGCGGAAGGCATAGCCGACGCCACGCACCGTCTGAATAAGTTTAGGATTAGCCGGGTCTTCTTCTAATTTCTCGCGCAACCAGCGCACATGAACATCAACGGTGCGTGTATCACCCGCATAGTCATACCCCCAAACATTATGGAGCAGTTGATCGCGGGTCAATACAGTACCACGATTGCGCACTAAATAAGTTAAGAGATCAAATTGCTTGGGTTGGAGTTCCAGGTCTTGTCCACGACAATTGACACGTCGGCCTGCCAGATCAATGCGCACAGGGCCAGCAACCAGATCGCGTGCAGGGCGCGAAACTTCTTGCGCGGGTTCCTGTGCAAGCTGTTCATCAGAGGCAGAAGGATACTCAGCACGTCGCACCAGGGCACGCACACGAGCGAGCAGTTCGCGTCTCCCAAAGGGTTTGGTGACATAGTCATCCGCGCCAACTTCCAGACCCACGACCTTGTCAATCTCTTCACCTTTGGCAGTGAGCATGAGAATGGGCGTTGTTGCCATGTTCCCTTCACGCCGCAATTGGCGGCAGACCTCCAGGCCATCCATTTCGGGCAGCATCAGATCAAGAATAATCAGATCGGGCCTTTCACGCCGCGCCACCTCCAGAGCCGTCGTGCCATCCGCAGCGGTTACGACCACATAACCAGCCTGCTCCAGATTATAGGCTAGCGTTTCTACCAACACATCTTCATCATCTACTACCAGAATTTTACGTGCCACAATGGTTCTCCCCCAGCCGATCAACCGAAACGTCCGCTGATGTAATCTTCAGTCTCTTTTTTCTTAGGTCGCTCAAATAGGTCAACCGTCGGAGCATGTTCGATCAGTTTGCCATTTAAAAAGAAGCCGGTGAATTGCGAAACACGGGCTGCCTGCTGCATATTATGCGTGACAATAATAATGGTATAGTCCTCCACCAATTCCAGAATCAGCTCCTCGATCTTCAGCGTGGCGATAGGGTCCAGAGCGGAACAAGGCTCGTCCATCAGCAAAACTTCTGGTTGCACAGCCAACGCGCGCGCAATACAGAGACGTTGTTGCTGACCACCAGACAGACCAAGCGCGGATGTACTCATACGATCTTTGACCTCATCCCAAATGGCCGCTCTACGCAAACTCTGCTCAACCGCCACTTCAATTTCTTTCTTCGACTTACCCTGGACACGCAGGCCATACGCAATGTTCTCAAAAATGGATTTGGGGAAGGGATTAGGACGCTGGAAGACCATACCAATGCGCTGACGCAACAACACCACATCAGTACGCTTATCGTAGATATTCTCTCCATCCAAGACAGCTTCCCCCACCGTGCGTGTGTTGGGAATAAGATCGTTCATGCGGTTGAGCGTGCGCAAAAAGGTTGATTTACCACAACCCGATGGCCCGATCAGAGCTGTCACTTGACACTCATACACAGGCAAGGATACGTTATACAGTGCCTGTTTCGTTCCATAGAAAAAATCTGTATTTTTGACTTCGATCTTTATGCTAGCACTTGCATTAGCGGAAGTAGCATTTTCGCTGACTTTCACCTTTGGCGTGCTGGGCTGTGCCTTACGCTGCGTAGCACTCGCCTCTATTGGCACCAACGGCTCAGACTTATTGACTTGGATATCCATTAAGCCTCCTCAAAGCACGAAGTGTATGAGCAACATACCCTTTCTTTGCCTTTGACATCTATCTCTCGAGGGTTGATGAACCACATATGCTGTTCATCAAACACTACCCTTTATTTTATACAAGAGGATACTCTTTATGCAATGGGATCGACGTATCGACGATCAAGCGATCAGCCAGTACAACCAAGCGAATATAGCGTCCGGCCAGTGCTTTGCTAATGAAGTACGGACGACCTTCATACGAGATATGACCGCTACGGGCCACTTTACGGGAAAAGATGCTCGCCCCTTCAGGCAAAGCCACTCTCTCATTCCCACTCTCCAAAGATTCTGCGGAAACACTCATGAGTAGTTTTCCTCTATTTTGCAGGTGAGGCAGGGTATGTTAACATCTACACCTACCTCGTGTTCATCCAATCTTGTACAAAACAACTACACCGCAGTAATGCGTTTTTGAATAATACGACCAATACCACGTGACACAAGGTTAATGAACAACAACAGAATGACAAGCAATGCGGATGAACCCGCAGTAATGGCGATTTCTTGCGTGTGTGTAAGTGATGTACTACCTGCACCTGGTCCAATAATATAGTACAGATGAGTAGTAAGTGTATCGCTGGCAATACCAGAATTCAATGTAAAGACGTTACCGGGATTATTTAAGCCCATCGTAAACAGCAATGCAGCGGCTTCGCCAATCACTTTACCAGCGGAAAGAATAAGTCCGGTCACCAAGCCCGGCAATGCGGAAGGCAGCACGACCGTGCGGATCATACGCCATTTGGTAGTGCCTAAAGCCAAGCCAGCCTCACGCAACTCACGCGGCACAGTAGTCAGTGCGTCCTCAAACAGGCGCATCGCCAACGGCAGGTTGAGACAAAGCAAGGTGAGTGCCCCTGCTAAACGGCTGGTATGCAGGCCCAGTAAATCACTAAAAGCCAGTACGCCAAATAAGCCCAGCACGATTGACGGCACACCTGACAGCGTCTCTGCCGCGAAGTGAACTACCGTTACAAAGCGTCCCTGTGGCACGTATTCCACCAGATAGATAGCGGCTGCGAGCGAGATAGGAAATAGGAAGATTTCTGTTAGAAACAGAATGTAGAAGGTATTAAAAATCTCTTCACCTACGCCAGTAACCCCCGATGAGTAGAAGCTCGGGTTTACAATGTAGGCAAAACCATCTACGATCAGGTAGATGATAATCGTGATAAACAACAGAGCAACGACAAGCGCGACAAGACCCAGCAGTCCTACCCCGAGACGATTACTCGTGTTAAGACGACGAACGAGAGCCGTCATTGCTTTCATGCGTGCATTGCCAGCAGCAGACACCTGTACTACTTCTTGAGCGCTCATCGATACACACTCCTGCTAGCCAGATAACGACTAATGCTAACGAATATAAAAGAAATTACGAGCAGAACCAGACCAAGGGTCCAGTAGGCATCACGAGCTGCGCCAAAGGCATCACCAAACTGAATGGCAATGACTTGTGTGATATTGACATTCGGCTGAAAGAACAAGAAGAACCACCCCTGCGCAGTCTGAGGAGTTTTGGGGATCTGTTGACCGCCCAACACCAGGCTGACCGCTAGCGTCTCGCCAATAGCACGCGCCATCCCCAACACGACCGCAGTCGCCAAGCCAGTTGAGGCAGCAGGAACCACAGCACGCATCATCATCTGCCAGCGCGTCGAACCGAGTGCCAGGCTGGCTTCGCGCACACTCCCTGGTACTGCGCGGAGGGCATCAATGGAGATACTAGAAATGGTCGGCAAGATCATTACCACCAACACCAGCGTTGCCGCTCCCCAACCGTAACCCCCTGTCTGAATACCCCCCTCTAAAGGGTTAAAAATTCGTCCCAGTGCTGGCACAAGCACAATTAATCCGAGAAAGCCGATGACAACAGAGGGCATACCAGTGAATAATTCGATCAGTGGTTGCAGAATGCGCACCATCCACGGCGGACTAATCTCAGTA
>DAICZM010000111.1 GCA_027311145.1 Ktedonobacterales bacterium | reverse complement strand
GTTTAGCTAAGAGAACGTATATACAGACAGGGCAGTGATACGATAAAAGGAGACTTTTGATGGCGTCATCTGGTGCTTTTGCGTTTATAACAGGAGATTTGTGGAGCTGGTTTGTTCTTCTTGTTATTGTAGGAGGGTTACTCGCCTCCTATTTCGCCAGTATACGTCAGCAACGCATTGCGGACGTGCAAGTGAGCAAGAAGAATATGCTGGTACGAAGACTATTTTTCACTGCGGGCATTGTATTGGTCTCGCTTGCCTGGCTTGTGCCAATGAATGTGTTGGGCGATTCCTTTGACTTTACTGTGCATATGAGCCAGCATTTACTTCTCTCACTGCTCGCCCCGCCCTTGCTCTTGTATGGACTCTTTCGCTTCGTTGATGGCGAAGGCTTGCATTTGCCGGCTTTGCTTGTCCCTCAGATGGGCAAGAGAGGCCTGCTCTTCCCTCTGCTTGCTTCGCTCCTTTTTAATGCCAATATCTGGCTCTGGCATGCACCCCCTCTCTTCTTGGCAATGATGCAGCAGAGTGGCCTCCATCTGCTCTCTGACCTCCTCTATCTTGTCACTGGCCTGTTGTTCTGGTGGCCTTTGCTGGTTGCTTTCCAAGATGGTAAAAATGCTTTGCCGCTCGGCGGTACACTAGCGTATATCTTTTTTAGTGATATGCCGATGATGCTGCTCGGAGCCGGTCTGACCTTTTTCCCGTCGTTTTATATGATGCCCATGGCAAATGGGGCGACAATGCCGATCTCTGCCACCGATCAGCAGCTTGGTGGCCTGTTTATGTGGGTACTGAGCAACCTCTTCTTTGTCGCTATCGCTAGTGGTTTCTTCTTGCGTTGGCTTTTGCGACGTGAGCGGATCGAGCAAGAGGCCGATAGCGTGCGTGCTTTAGAGGAAGAAGAGGACGAAAGCGTTGTGTATGAGCAGCATTCGTGAGCATGGTGTATCACTGTTCAGTCAGGAGAGAGTAAACCCGCACGAATGGCGAAACGAACCAGTTGCGTGATATCGTGGAGTTCGAGCTTTTCCATGATATTTGCGCGATGCGCTTGTACGGTCTTGACGCTGATGCCGAGCAGATGGGCAATCTCTTGACTGGTGCGTCCTTGCGCTACGAGCGTTAGGACTTCTAATTCGCGTGGCGTCAACGTGTGTAACTCTTGCGCAACCTGATTGCTTGCTGTGACGGTTGTAGCGGATTGTGTAGGCGATATGTGTGGCGTGGAGGGCGTGATGTAGGCTCGCACAAGTGCTTTCGCCAGGCCCGGATAGAGAAATGCTCCTCCTTGCGCAATGGCACGCACGGCTGCCTGTAATTCTTGTGGTGCAGCTTTTTTCACGATATAGCCGCTGGCCCCCATGCGTAATGCTTTCAAAAAATATTCTTCGCTCTCATGCATTGTTAAGATGAGTACCTGAGTTGTCGGTGTCTGTAGTTTAATCCGGCGGCAAGCTTCTAGCCCATCCATTGCTGGCAGGCTGATATCCATCACCACTATATCAGGTGTAAGTGTCTCAACCAGGGTTATCGCTTCTGCCCCTGTACGTGCCTCACCGACAATCTGCATGTCTTTTTGAAGGCTGAATAGCAAGGCAATCCCCTGGCGGAGGATGTCGTGGTCGTCCACAAGTAGGATGCGAATTGGTCTCGTCTTCTCTTCCGCTGGCATTACAGCAACCCTTTCTTGGATGCAGGTAGTGGTAAAATGGCCTCTACGCTTGTGCCTTTGCCCAGCTCTGTGAGCAGGTGTAGTGTGCCACCTAAGAGAACGGCTCGTTCATGCATGCCACGAATACCCAATCCACTCTGTGTGTGTGCCTGCTCGAAACCACAGCCATCATCTTCGATAGTCAGCCTGATCGACTGCACGCCATAGAGCAGTTTGAGCGTGACACTCTGTGCGTGTGCGTGGCGGGCACTATTGGTCAAGCCTTCTTGCGCAATACGAAAGAGCGTGGTCTCATAAACAGGCGGCAGTGGTATCTTCTGCTCTGTCGTAGACTCATATTGTATCTGAAAGTGCGCTGTGAGATGGAGCCGTTCTTGTCCGTCTTCAACTAACCAGCGCAGCGCAGCTTCCAACCCTAGATCATCAAGCACACTGGGGCGCAATTGTTGAGAGAGAATGCGGATTTTGTCGAGTGTATCCTGGGCAAGGGCAGCGAAAACATGGAATCCATCATCTAGCTGTTTACGTGCTACTGGTGCAATATCCGTAGAAGAGAAAGCTGCCAATCGCTGACTGAGTATTTCATTATGAATGAGCAATGCGGTTAATGTCTGGCTTGTTTCATCGTGCAATTCGCGTGCGATACGCCGTCGTTCTTCTTCTTGTGCCTGGAGGATGTGCATAGTTTGTTCGTGCTGGATTGCCTCTAGACGGTCGAGCATTTCGTTAAAGGCTTGCGCCAGTTGCCCGATGTCGGGGTCTGATGAGGGTGTTGTGCGTGTTGCTGTTTTGCCCTCACTCACCGCATGCATTGTGGCCAGCAGGCGAAACAGCGGACGAAAGCTGGCGCGTAGCACGAGGATGTTAATGCTGAGGCTGCACAGTGTGGCGATAACGAGAAAACTCGTGTCAATGAGGTAGTGATGCGACTCGAGGCTATGGCTGGTAATCCATAAACCCGCCAATGCCTCACCAATCAGTACAACGCTGTTGACTACAATTACTTTTTCAAAAAGAGAAAGAGACACAGCGCGTTGCCCGACACGTCGCCATCGACTGTTCTGCTCAGGGTCCTGTGTCTGTTGTATCATGCCTGCAATGTTCCTTGCATCCTTGGTAGCTGAGCTACGCGCTTGTTGTGCCAGTCTGGGTGTTAAGCGGAGACAACGAGCGCGAGCGTTTGATGGGGAACCGTGAAATTCCACGCATTGGCTGAAACCTGAATAATCCACTCGCCAGTCATCGTCAACGCGAGATTGGCTTTGTAACAACCCACGCCTGTTGGTAGAATCTGTATCGGTGGAGGAACCATGGCCATTCTGTTCATCGTGGCGTGAACTGTAATATGTGTCTCATCCAGTGGCGTTCCCTCTGTATCTGTAATATGAATAACCAGCGTTGTTTCTGACAAAGCTGAGCGTTCTACCTGCACGTGAAGTTGTGCTGGTAGATGCTCTTGCCAGCGCGCTGCAAAGAGCAACGTTCCCAAACAGCATAGTACAAGGATTGTCCAGTAGAGAGGGCGTACACGCATAATAATGCCTCGTTATTTCCTCTGGATAGCGGCTATGTGATCTCATCCTCTCTCCTCCGCCTATTATAGCATGTGAAAGAAGAGGGGATCACATCTCTCCATGTTTTGTTATGATGGTGTCGCGCTTGATAATGCGTTGTTGACGATGCGTCTGTTCTTTTGGAAATGTGTCACGTTTTGTCTCACCGTGGGCCAACAGGCAAGTGACATCACAATCACAAGTAGCCCGGAGTTAAAATCGGTTGCCATCCCTGTCAGGATCATACCCAGTGCCTCGTTACTCCACCAGACGATCAAAATCATGATAACAGAGGCGGTCAAGACAAAGTGGATGGCCTTTGTTTTCACAAAAAGGAGAGCAATGCCGATGCCCAGGAAGATCACGATTAGCGAGATGTTTAAGGGTATTTCAATGCCGCTCGTGATGCCTGCGAGCCAATGCAGTGAGGGATCAATGACAACCCCGCTCAATGTGTCAGGACTATACATGGCTGAGATTTCCTGTGAAATCTGCCCAGGTTGCCACCAGTAAGGCTGTATTTGGAGAAGGGCAGCAAATAACCAGAAACCTGCCAGGATGTAGCGAAGTTGCAAACGCGAAAGAATGCCAGTTTTCCCGTTAGCTTTTTCTCTAGGATAAAAGGTGAACGTCAGCAGTGGATAAAGCAGAACCGCTCCCGGCGCACCAGTCAATATGCTCCCCTGGCCAGTGAGTAACATACTCATGCCCTCTCCGCCATACCAGACGATCAAGGCCCATAGAGCAGAAAGTATGATTGCCTGCTTGACCCAACGATTTGAGAGTAGGCACATGCCAATGATAACCTGAATAATGGCGATGCCCCAATTGATCGGTGTTAAATATTGTGATGTAAAGGTAACAATCCCGTACAAGTTGTCGGCAATCAGGGCTGGTTGCCCGTTGATCGTGGGAACCAGCATGCCGCTGACCATATTCATCGTGAACATCTGTGGCTGCAATTGCAGTAATCCGTCAATGAGCCATAATGCTCCCATAATCTGCCGTAGCAATGTCTCTGAGATGAGCATACCTGGTAGTTTTATCTGCCCGTCGCTCTGGACAGTTTTTGTGGTAGTCATCTGTTCTTCCTGTTCTTCTCGATGGTCGGTTGCCATATCTCTTCCTTTTTTCCAAAACGTAACGCTATGTCATAGTATAAGAGCGAAAATAGGAAGCTGTCTATTGGGAAAACTACCTAAGAGGTGCTGTAAGGTATCAGTGCAGTGCCGGCAAATAAACGCTGTTGTTCTTGCTCACTATGGTACACTTGTAGTGGTTATCTCTGTTATGCGGTTGTGGCAATTTTATGTAAAGGGAAGACGAATGGAGATTACAAATACATCTTTGGAATGGCAATCTATCCTTGATGCCGTATTGCATGTGGATGTACGCAAGACGCTATCGATGCTCGACCAGAATGGTATTGTTGCATATACAGATGGCGCGTGCATCAAGAATCCCGGCGGCCCCGCTGGCTGGTCTGCCCTGCTTTGGGCCGCTGTCGATACGACTGATGGCAAGGTCCATGACGGCGCAGCTTGCTTGGAGTGCTATGGACATATTCCTCAAGCATCGACGACCACGAATAATCGGGCCGAAATTTCAGCCGTCTTGGCTGTTCTCTCGATTGCACCGCCAACGTTGCCGCTGATGATCTATAGTGATAGTGAATATACGATCAAGGTGGCGCAGGGAACCTATCAAATGAAGGCCAATCCCGATCTTTGGGAAATCTATCGCAAGCTCCTCGGTTATCGCAAGATACCCCCGCGCTTTACCTGGGTACGTGGTCACGCCGGACAAGAGCATAACGAGCGTGCTGACGAACTTGCTGGACTGGGTGCGTTTAATGGCAGTCTTGCGGCCTATCAGAAATGGCAGGGATCGCAGGTTGCTGAGGCGCGTAATGGGCTTCCACAAGATGAATTTGTTGCGTTGCAGCGTAGCGTACAGCAATTGCAGGCACTTTTCGAGACCATTGCTGTTGATAGCCCGCGTGTTAGTCAGCAGGAGCGTCAATTTGTAGCTGACATGGTGAAACGCTTGCAGAAAAATCGTTTTGTGCCCTCCGAAAAACAGAGCAACTGGCTTCGCGGCCTGTTGAAAAAAAATCGCATCGAAGCTTGATAGCACACTATGCACTGCAAACACGCGAGGACATATCACTGTTCTCGCGTGCCACCATAACGCAGCTTTTATCACAACAATTGTGCCATCATTGTCCTGACCGCCTCAATTTCATCCTCGTTCACGGTATGCCCCATGTTGGGATAGAGGCGCGCTGTGACTATCGCTCCCAGTCCTTGCAGTATTTGTTCTGATTGCAGCACGCGCTCTTTGGGAATATGAAAGTCGCGGTCGCTACAGCCGAGAAAGACGGGCGCGCTAGCCAATGATCCCGCGTAATTGCGTGGCGTACCCGCTGGTCCAATCAGTGCGCCACTCAAGCCCGCAACACCGCCGTAGCGGGTCGCGTGACGGGCAGCAAATTCGAGCGAGAGACACGCACCCTGTGAAAAGCCGAGCAGGATGATCTTCTCTGTCGGAATACCTGCCGCTTTTACCTGCTCTAACACGTTTTCAAGCACGGAGAGCGCGGACGACAGGTATGGCTCGTTGCTGCTCAGCGGAGCCAGAAAGCTGTTGGGATACCATGTGGAATTGGCAGCCTGGGGCGCGATAAAGGCGAAACTGCGTCCATCAAGTTCGGTAGTCAGGGTCAGGATATCCTCGGCACTGGCTCCGCGCCCGTGTACCATAATCATCGCCGCCTGCGCGCTGTCCAATGGCGCACCTGTTTGCAAAACGGGTTGGCCCCGATGCGGCCCCATGACCGCATCGGTAGTGATCTGAATTGAATTGCTCATGCTTGTGGCTCCGCCGGACTCCAACCTGGGACTGTGATCGGGCGTAGGATACGCTCAATCTCGGCGCGATTTCTTTCTAACCAGGGTGGCAATTTGAGGTTTTGCCCCAATTCGCTCACCGACTCGTCAACGGTAAAACCGGGACCTGCCGTTGCCAGTTCGACGATGTGCCCATCCGGGTCGTTGGTATAGATGCTCTTAAAGTAGATGCGATCAAGCACGGGTGTGACACGCAGACCGGCCTTTACCAGCCGCTCGCGCCATGCCAGTTGCGACTCTTCATCGGGAACCGCGAAGGCATAGTGATGCGTCTGGCCCGCACCCATACGGACGCGCTGTTCGCGTTCTGGCTTGCGCTCAAAGTAGGTAATCAGCGTGCCGGGACGCCCATCTTCAACACCCCAGTACCAGTGGGCCGAGGTCGGATCATCAAAGTTTGAGGTCATCTTGACACGGCGCAGACCGAGCAGTTCGCCCAGAAAGGCGTGTGTGCGCTGAATATCGGTCGCGATGGCCGTGATATGGTGCATGCCACGCTTGAGGGCCATCTCGTCCGTGATTGTCGGCACAGGCTCAGGCCACGTTTCGGCCTTGATGCGCGCCTCGTCGCGGTTATTGACGATCATCTGTGCTGGTGGGTCAATATGCGTGCTTCCCAGTGCGTCTGCGGCCTCGTCGATCGTCCAACCCGGTCCCAGCGTGGCGATTTCGAGAATTGTGCCATCGGGATCATTGAAGTAGATCGACTTGAAGTAGTGGCGATCTAACGGTCCATCGACAGAGAGTCCGAGGTCGGTCAGGCGGCGTTTCCATTTCAGGAGCGCGTTATAGTCTGGCGCAATCAGCGCGACGTGATGCGTGCCACCAATACCTGGATGCCCTTTGGGAGCGTGAGGCCACTCGAAGAAGGTGATTGCTGTCCCAGGATGCCCCACCTCGTCGCCAAAGTAGAGATGATAGCTTTCGGGATCATCAAAGTTGACCGTCTTCTTGACGAAGCGCAGGCCGAGCACCTGCGTATAGAAATTCACCGTGCGCTGTGCGTTGGCACTGACGATGCTGATATGATGAAGTCCTTGAATGGGTTTGAGAGAACTCATCGTTTCGCTCCTTGCTGGAACACCTCTGTTCCACGTAATAGGTTTAGGACTAAACTTGTACTCAAAAAAAGATTACTGAATGGCATGGTCGAGTTTGCGTAAGAGCGTGAGCAGTTGCTCAATCTCTTGCGCGGAGAGGGCCGAAAGCTGCTGCGCAATCATGGCTTCCTGCGTGGGCACGACCTCATTATAGAGTTGCTGCCCGGTTTCCGTCAGTGAAAGCTCGTTGGTGCGTCCATGTTGGCAACGCTGCAACAGGCCAAGCCCTTCCATGCGGTCGATCAGTTGCGAGATATTGCCCTTGGTGACCAGCAGGCGATCAGCCAGCTCTTGTTGCGTAATGCCGTTTGCTGAGCCAACCTGCGTGAGCACATCGAACTGTGCCACATTCAGATTCCAGGGGCGCAGATGCACGACGGAGGCGCGGTCAATCTTCTGATACACCCGTGCCAGTCGTAGCCATGTCAAGATCATCATGCGTTGCATCTCGACGCTCCTTTCTCTTTCTCTGCTGAGAGTTTAGCACTAAACTGTGAGAATGTCAAGAGGAGTTACGATAAGTGTTTCATCCTTGACAATACCCCGTTCTATACAGCAAGATACAGGAAACACTGTGCTATCACACTGGATACTTTAGCGATACGACAGAGGAAGAGAGCAATGACCACTATCGATACCGAGAGAGCAGTGACATTCGAGCGGCAAGAGGGACATCCGCGCAATCCCGGTATGCCACTCGATCTGGACTGGCTGCATCAGGTGCATATTAACCGTAGCGCGGTCGAGCGGCGTGCCGCAACGTTGCCTGCACGCCGTACCGTCAAGAAGGAATGGCAGGCGGCATGGCTGTTGCGCGCCATTACCTGTATTGATCTGACGACGCTGGCGGGCGATGATACTCCTGGCAACGTCAAACGTCTGTGTGCCAAGGCGCGCCAACCCGTGCGTCATGAGCTACTAGAAGCAATCGGCGCAGGCTCACTTCCTCTGACGGTCGGCGCGGTCTGCGTCTATCACAACCTTGTTCCTATAGCCATAGAGTCTTTGCGTGGATCGGGTGTCCCCGTTGCCGCCGTTTCAACGGGCTTTCCCGCTGGTCAAAATCCTTTTGAGATGAAACTGGGCGAAATCGAAGCATCCGTGCGGGCAGGAGCGCAGGAGATCGATATTGTCATCTCGCGCGCGCACGTACTCACGGGCAACTGGCAATCCCTTTATGACGAGGTCAAAGCATTTCGCGCAGCCAGTGGTGAGGCACATATGAAGACGATTTTAGCGACGCACGAGCTGGCGACATTGCGCAATGTGGCGCAGGCAAGTCTGGTCTGTATGATGGCGGGAGCCGATTTTATCAAAACCTCGACAGGCAAAGAGGCGGTCAACGCAATCCTGCCGGTCGGACTGGTGATGGTGCGCGCCATTCGCGACTATGCGGAGCGCACGGGCTACAAGATTGGTTTCAAGCCCGCTGGTGGCATTCGCACTGCTAAAGAGTCGCTCGACTGGTTGATGTTGATGAAAGAAGAACTGGGCAATGCGTGGGTGCATAACAGCCTGTTCCGTATTGGTGCGAGCGGTCTGCTTGCCGATATCGAACGCCAACTCTCACATTATGCCACTGGTCATTATGCGGCAGCGCACCACAACCCAATGGCGTAGGAAGGATGAATGCTGATGAGCGTTATGGATATTTTCGAGACGATGGAATATGGTCCCGCCCCAGAGGCCGCCGCACCCGCGCTGGCATGGCTCAAAGAGCGGCAACCGTTTGGCCTGTTTATCAACAATCAGTGGCTTCGACCAGAGGGCGACCGCTATCAGACCAGTGTCAATCCCGCGACAGGCAAGGTGCTTGCGCAGGTAACTGCCGCGAGTAGTGCCGATGTCGATGCGGCAGTGGCAGCGGCGCGTGAGGCTTTTCAATCATGGGGTAAAACGCCAGGGCATGTGCGCGCGCGTCATCTCTACGCCATTGCGCGCCATCTTCAGAAACATGCGCGCTTGCTCTCTGTGCTGGAATCGCTCGACAATGGCAAGCCCATTCGCGAGACACGCGACCTGGATATTCCGCTCGTTGCGCGCCATTTCTACTATCACGCGGGTTGGGCGCAACTGATGACTTCAGAACTTCCTGGGTATGCTCCTGTTGGCGTCGTGGGTCAGATCATCCCCTGGAATTTTCCTCTACTGATGCTGGCCTGGAAGATTGCGCCCGCGCTGGCAATGGGCAATACCGTCGTGCTGAAACCTGCCAGTTACACGCCACTGACCGCCCTCAAATTTGCCGAGATTGTCGAGGAGATTGGTCTGCCGCCAGGGGTGGTCAATATCATCACGGGTAGCGCGGCAACCGTCGGCGAAGCTCTTGTACGCCATCCCGATGTCAATAAAATCGCTTTCACTGGTTCGACCGAGGTGGGACGCACTATCAGGCGCGCAACGGCTGGCTCTGGCAAGAAACTCTCCCTCGAACTTGGTGGTAAGTCGCCTTTTATCGTCTTTGATGATGCTGATCTGGATAGCGTGGTCGAAGGTGTGGTCGATGCAATCTGGTTCAACCAGGGCGAGGTATGCTGTGCAGGTTCGCGTCTACTCGTGCAGGAGAATGTCGCCGAACGCCTGACCGCGAAACTGCGTGCGCGCATGGAGCGCATGCGTGTGGGCGACCCACTGGACAAAGCAATTGATATGGGGGCGATTGTCTCATCCGCGCAGTTAGAAACCATTCAACAACTGGTCGCTCAGGGCGTGGCAGAGGGAGCGCAACTCTGGCAGCCCTCGTGGCGTTGCCCCACAGATGGCTGGTTCTATCCGCCAACGCTGCTCACCGACGTTTCTCCAGCGACCACTGTTGCACAGGTCGAAATCTTTGGCCCTGTGCTGGTCTCAATGACCTTCCGCACGCCTGCTGAAGCGGTTGCACTGGCGAATAATACTCCCTATGGTCTGGCTGCTAGCGTGTGGAGCGAGAATATCAACCTCGCACTCGATATCGCGCCCAAACTCAAGGTTGGCACAGTCTGGATTAATAGTACCAACGTCTTCGATGCCTCCAGCGGCTTTGGCGGCTATCGCGAAAGTGGCTATGGACGCGAGGGCGGTAAAGAGGGTCTCTACGAGTACGTGCATCCAGTATGGGAACAGCGTGCTTCAATTTCTAAGGTCTCAACAGATGAAATTCCTATAGCCAAAAGCGCAGAGGTAACAGATCAGGTGGCGAATGGACAGAGCGAGCAGGCGGGATTAGTTGTCTCTTCCGATATGCTCTCGTTTGATCTAAACGTGGTGGCTAATGGCGGCGCGCAAAATGAAAAATATGGTACGTCGGATGGAGACACTGCTGCACTGCCTGCGATTGACCGCACGCCGAAGCTGTTTATCAAGGGCAAGCAGGTGCGTCCCGACTCTGGCTATAGTCGCAATGTCTACGCTCCCGATGGGCGTACGATCGGGCAAGTGGGCGAGGGCAATCGCAAGGATATTCGCAATGCGGTCGAGGCTGCTCATGCTGCCAGCGGGTGGGCAAACACTTCGGCCCATAATCGCGCGCAGATTCTCTATTATATTGCCGAAAATCTGGCGGTGCGCGCAGATGAATTTGTGCGCAGGCTGGTGCAGCAGACGGGATGTTTGCATGCGGACGCGCTGAAAGAGGTGCAGACGGCCCTTTCGCGCCTGTTCAGTTACGCGGCCTGGACAGATAAGTACGAGGGGAGTGTGCATCGTCCACCCATGCGCGGTGTGGTGTTAGCCTTGCCTGAACCAATTGGCGTAATGGGCATAGCCTGTCCTGATGAGCATCCACTACTCGGTTTTATTTCGCTGGTTGCTCCTGCGCTAGCAATGGGCAACACGGTTATTGCCATTCCATCGTCGCAGGCCCCGCTGAGTGCGACCGATCTGTATCAGGTCTTGGAGACCTCTGATGTGCCTGCTGGTGTGGTCAATATTGTGACGGGCGACCGCGAGGCTTTGAGCCAGGTGTTGGCTGAACATGATGACGTGGATGCTATGTGGTACTTTGGCAATACAGACGGTGCGCGCCGTGTCGAGCTGGCTTCGGCAGGCAACATGAAACGCACCTGGGTCAGTTATGGGCATAGGCGCGACTGGCTAGATAACGTGCAAGGCGAGGGACAGGATTTTTTACGCGCGGCCACGCAGGTCAAAAATATCTGGATTCCCTACGGAGAATGAAGATAGTTCGTTATTCTCTTTTCTAACTAGATAGCACGCCTGTTTGATGGCCTGTCCCCGCGGAGTTGCTGCATCTGTTGTGGATGTTGTGCCGAAGGCTAGCTGTTCTGTTATAAAGCTTGTACCTGTGTGCTACTCATGCTATACTGCATGAATGCGTCGAGAACGGTTTTGTCATCTGGAGTAGGGAGCTATCGTCGATGGAGTCTCGGAACCTCTCTCAACCAATGGATTCTCAACCGGGTCTGAGAGGACAGGGTGAAAAAGGGTTGCAACCGGAGCTATTATCAGTGAATGAGCTAGCCCGTTGTTGTACTGAAG
>DAICZM010000110.1:3002-11721 GCA_027311145.1 Ktedonobacterales bacterium | reverse complement strand
CCCTTTGCCGCTGCCCTGCTTAGTCGCATCAATGACGGCCAGCGGCACAAGATCAAGCAGTGGGCGTACCACAACGGTCAGCAACAAGGCGAAGGCATTGGCAGCATCGGCCTGGCTCTCATAGGGAAACTCTGCCAGATAGTCCCAGGCCAGATCGCGGGCCTGCTCGACCTCCTGGCACGTCGGCCTGGCAGGAATAGAGGGGATTGCCAGCTCCGGGTGCGGCTGATAGATCAGGCGCGTCTGCGCATCATAGCCCGCCTTGTCGAGAACTGTGCCATCCGCACGCATGACTGGAACCTCGGTCACACCCCGCAGCGGCGGAAATTTCCACTCCTTCGCCGCCAGGAGATGCCGTGCCACGGCCAGCGGCGGATAACAGCTAACAGGCATGGCATGTGTCTTACTGCTATGCAGAAACGTTGCGGCCCGCGCCATCTCGTAGAGCAAGATGGACTCGTTGAGTGGCTCGATCAGCGGCCTGCCATCCTCGTCCTGGCGACAACGCACCAGTTGCCCCTGGCGCACAAACAGCACGGGTGGAAAATTGGCCGCATAGAGAGCGGCGAGCGTCGCTGAGGCATCTTGCTGGATATCGCCCGTCAGGATGATATCGGGCAGATTGGAAACATGGATGCGGTTTGCACTCGCGCTGCGCTGTTGCTCGTCCTTCAGCAACCGACCAAACGTGCGCATCGAGAACCCTGTGTCTTTGTTGAGCTTTGCCCGTATCAGTGCCAGCATAGCCGCTTGCTCACCCAATGACAAGCCAGCAACTAGCGGGGCCAGGGCATACAGCTCTTGACAGGCATGTTCTCCCACCAGAGCAGCTTCGACGCGCAACTGCACCTCCGCCAGCGGCACTTGTTGCGTGGCCGCCAAGTCAAGTGGAGTGGCCGCACGGATAGCTTTTGCCAGCTCGTGCGCATACTCGTGCAGACGTTGCTCGCCAATCAGCTTTTGATGCAGCTCATTCGGGTCTTTCACCCCATGCGTTTCGTGCAAGGAGACCACAGACACTTCACCCTGATAGCCGATCTCTTTGAGACGTTCTATAATACCCATCACAAACTGTTTGCCCGCATCCTGCTTTTTATAGGCTGGAGTTGGCTCTTGCACAATGTAGAGCGTTTTAATCCCTCTCAGATAGGCCGCTTGCAAGACACGGGTATTGCCCGCTCCAGGAATGCCGAGCGTGGGAATCGCGTGCAGCCAGTGTGTCCAGCAGTCCGACTCCCCCTCAACCAGCCAGAGAACGCCTTCTTTACGCGCATCCTCCAGTTTCCAGAGACCATAGGGGATTAAGGGAGCTTCCTGGCCTTCCCAATAACTGCCACGCGAGGCCGTGACCGCCGTCCGAATGCGCGTGCGCAAGTACGGCGTGCCGTCTTCTTGCAAATAGGGAATGCGCACCACGTTATGGATGGCCGCTTTGTCTTGTGGCCGCCAGCTATAGCCATCACTGACTCCGGCGTCAATCAGCACAACGGGCGGGATGCGTTTCTGCACTGCCAGGTCGAGCAGGTCGAGTGTGCGAATCGCAGCCCCTAGCGCGGGTCTGTGGGGCAGATCATGCCCACGACGATAGAGCTGCGATTCGCGTATCCCCAGAGCTTTACACACATCTTCGCGTGTGCAACCAGCAAAGCAACAGATGCCGACATGCCCATCGGCATCATCCTCCCAGAAGACCAGCGAACGCTTATGCACATCGTTATGCGCGGGACAAAACATCTGATAGCCACGTGAATACGCTTTGGCTGATTGCGCAACCAGTGGCAGCTCTAGAAAACGTTGAAACGGTGGAGAGTAATCAACAGAGGATATCATGGGCATGTCCATTTCTTACGCTTAGTAAGCTAGTAAGGAAGACGATACAGAGGAAAGGTGCAGAAATGTGCAAGCATAGCTGCTTGCTTGTATGCTAGTGATAGCATACCAGGATTTTGCCCAGAATACAAGCCTAACATCCCGCCAATTGTCCCATTGGCAGCATATTCGCGTTGAGCGCGCAATCCATCGTCCAAAAAGACCATCTGTACACGTTTCTTGATTATAGTACTGCTTTTTGCTACAATCCGTGTTGTCTTCTATAGCCATGCTTTATCAGAAAAAGAGAGCGAGAAATCGCGATTGAGGTGATAGCGATGCAACGCTGTCCATACTGTGGAACCGAGCAGCCCGCGAACGCGCAGTTTTGTGGCGCGTGTGGGCGCACACTCGCCATAAATAGAGGGAATGGGGCCGTGACACTGCATAGTGGAGTGGATGCCCCGCTGATGAGTGATCCCTACTCATATGCTCCTGGTCTCGATATTGCCCAGGTTCCCTTCCCCGCGTCAAGTTGGAATGAAGGCTTGACAACACCCATCGCGGATGCGCCAACGCGGCGCGAGGAAGAGGAAGAGCGACGTGGCGGCCTATTCATCCCGTCCTTCATGCCCTTCCCGCCCGGTGGGAGCTATAATGTTCCACAAGGGGGCGATCTATCGCTGCCACAGGGCCAGGGGGGCGATCTGGCACAAGCTCCCAACGCCTTTCATAGTGGTGGCAATGCTCCCGTGCTGCGCGGCTTTCAGTCTGCGAGCAATGTCGCGCCATCGGCCCCAGCGGATGGTGCGGTGCATGGGGGCGGGGGCATGGCTCCCGTTGGGCAGCCGTCGCATACCCCAACGCCACTAGGGCATCATCACACAGGCACACTGCATCCGCCGCATCACACGACCCATCCGCTCAAGCATCCACCAACACAGGGGCAGCCACGCGGCTGTACCGTCCTAGCCATCGTCGCGGTCATCTGCCTCATCATTATCACCGGTGGCGTCGGGGCCTTCTTCTTTCTCATCACGCCCAACATCACGCTCAGTGGCAACAATAGCGTACCCCAGGGCGGAACGCTATCCATTCACGGCGACCACTTCTTGCCCGGCAGCGCGGTGCGTTTCGCCCTCGATAGCAATACGCCCGTTTTTCTGGTCGATCAGCTCCAGCAGCCCGTTGTCACACTGCATACCTCACAGCTCGCACTGACCAGCATGGCCCAACTACAGCATTTGGCTGCCAGTGCGGGCCAATCCACACTAGCGATTGGCAGCAATGGCAGTTTTGATGTGACCCTGGCCGTCAGCTCGACATGGCAGGCTGGCCCACACACATTACGGGCCATTGAGACAACCGGCATCTCGACCCATGAGGCGCATCTGCAATTTACGGTGACATCTACCACTGCCCATCTCACCACCAGTGCCGTCGCCCTCGATTTTGGCTCTATCGAACAGGGCAAGCAAGCCACGCAAGCGATTACGCTAGGCAACACGGGTGGCATTGCACTCACCTGGACGCTGGATTTGGGTGGCGCAAACTGGCTCACATCCGCCAACATGACAGACACCATTGCCGCCAATGGGCAGCAGAGCCTTGATCTGACGGCGGATACCTCAACGCTTGCGCTTGCCAGCTATACTACAACCCTCCATGTGACCTCGAACGGGGGCAATGCTGATGTTGCAATCACGCTCAAGGTCGTGGCAGCCGGACAGGGGCAAGCGGCCAAGCTCAGCGTCACGCCACCCTCGTTCTCTGTCTCCGGGATCAGCGTCGGGCAGCAAGCCGCGCAGGCGATCACGCTCAGTAATACGGGAGCCGCCACGCTCACCTGGCAGGCCAGTAGCGGCAATACGGCCTGGCTCACGCTGGATAGCACGAGTGGCTCTATTCAAGGGGGGGGCTTGCCACAGACGCTCACCGTCATTATCGATACAAGCATGCTGCAACCCGGCAGCTACAATGCAACGCTGACGATTAGCTCGAATGGGGGAACGGCACTGGTCAGCATTCAATTGAATGTGATAAGCTCTACAACGCCAACACCAGCACCATCGCCGGTACTCTCACCGACGCCTTCACCGACATCGACGCCCTTGCCCACGCCCTCGCCTGCGCCGACACCGTCGCCCACGCCTGCCGGGCCAGCCTTGACGGTGACGCCCAGCAGTTTTGCCAATGGCAACGGCTGCTCGTATAGTGCCAATCATGGTTGGATGTGTTTCGCCACGCTGAGCAATACGAACACCAGCCAAGGCAATCTCAATTGGAGTGCAACCAGCAACGGCACAGCCTCCGCCAGCTTTAGTCCGGCCAGCGGCACACTGGCAGCGGGCAGCAGCACACAGGTCATGATTATCGTGGGAGCAACAACGAGCTGCCCCAGTAATGCCACATTCATCTTTAGTGGCGCGGGCAGCACGCTAACAGTCCCCTGGAGCTGTGGCAACCCGACACTGACCGCCAGCCCGACGGCCCTTAGCCCACAAAACTGCTCCCAG
Organism: Ktedonobacterales bacterium; assembly: GCA_027311145.1. Taxonomy (GTDB): domain Bacteria; phylum Chloroflexota; class Ktedonobacteria; order Ktedonobacterales; family Ktedonobacteraceae; genus DTNP01. The sequence goes on along the minus strand of DAICZM010000110.1, from coordinate 7,396 downwards.
TCACCCACTGGCGGGGGTTGGCAATGTACAATCACGCTCAGCGATGACATCGGTGGGGCAAACTGGACGGCCAATAGCAACCTCAAGGCCTACATCAGCCCACCGAGTGGCACGGTCTATCCGAGTGGGGCCAATACGGTGACGGTGATTATTCCAACGTGTACGACGGGCGCGTTAAACTTCGTTGGCCCCGGCAATACCGCGAGCGTCACATGGACGTGCGGCTAAGCAAACGCGCCCATATCCTCTACAAGCAAGAGGCAAGAGCTGCCCGCGTTTAGCCCTGGCGGCTCTTGCGCCATGCCACGAGGCGACGCACGGCATCCCAGTCCCAGGGCGCACCCATGCCCATGATGAGATGGGTTGCGCCGGCTTTCAGCAGACCATCGCGCTCAGCATCACTGGCGGGAGCGTTCGTGCTACACGTGCGCTCGATCTCCTGCGGGTTGCGTCCCAGCTCGGCACACCATTGATCGAGTACTTCTAATTTATGGGTCAGGGTCGTGGCATCGCCAAAACCGTGCCACATGTTGGCATATTGGGCCGTGATACGCAGCGTCTTCTTCTCGCCACCACCACCAATCAAGATGGGAATGGGAGAACGCACAGGCTTCGGCACATCGACTTCCCAGCGATGCAGAATGATGGGCAGAGCCGCTTCCAGAGCAGCAAGACGACTGCCAGCCGTGCCAAAATCGTAGCCATATTCGCTATAATCGCGCTCAAACCAGCCAGCTCCCAGCCCTAAGATCACGCGACCATTGGAAATATGATCGATGGTTTTTGCCATATCGGCCAACAAGGCCGGATTGCGATAGCTGTTGCAGGTCACAAGCGTGCCGATTTGCACATGCTGCGTCAGCGTAGCCATCGCCGTGAGCAACGTCCAGCCTTCAAAATGGTTGCCCTGTGGGTCGCCATAGAGCGGGAAAAAATGGTCCCAGTTCCAGATCGAATCTACGCCCATATCCTCAGCGCGGCGCACGGCATCGGCATAATCCTGATAGCTGGTATGCTGCGGATGCAATTGCACGCCAACGCGCAAGGGATGTGTTGTTGTTGGTGATGTCAAGAAAAGCTCCCCTTTTCGTGAGTAGTAGTAGGATACAAACAAGGGAGACAGCGGGTATGCTGTTTCCCTTTCTCATGTGATTGTATGCACAGATTGTCTCATAATGCAAGCGGTTCGCTCCGCCCTGCTATCGCAACCCTTGACAAGTCTTGCAGACTGCCATACACTCACAGAGGAAGAGAAAGCAATGTCACGAGAAGAGAAGAGAGTAAAGAGCAGCATGTCACAAAGCATTTCAGAAGAGGCCAGCAACAACGAACATGACCTATCGCAGCTTCCAGAGCTTCCCCCTGGTATGCTTGTGCCCGCACCCAGCAAGACGCCACGGCGGAAAACACGCTGGCCCGACGCCATTGATGTCATTTTTGAGAAAGACCCAGCCTGCAATAACATTTTTGAAGCGTTGCTCTACCAGGGCCTCTGGGCCATGATCTATCATCGTATCGCTCATGCCCTCAACGATATGCATATCCCGCTGCTCCCGCGCATGATCTCACAATTTGCGCGTTTTATGACGGGTGGCATCGAGATACACCCCGGGGCACGCATTGGCAAACGCTTCTTTATCGATCACGGAGCAGGTGTCGTGATTGGCGAGACGGCCATCATTGGCGACAATGTCATGTTGTATCATCAGGTAACACTCGGAGCAACGGGCTGGTGGCGGCCAGGACCTGGGCGCAAACAGAAACGCCATCCGACGGTTGAGGATGATGTGACAATTGGAGTGGGAGCAGCCGTGCTGGGGCCGATCACGATTGGCCGGGGCAGCCGGATTGGCGCAATGGCCCTGGTGCTAGAATCAGTTCCCCCCAACTCAGTCGTGGCCTCCAAGCCTGCCGAGCTGCTGGTCAAAGGGGGCGAAACCCTCGCCAAGCATCAAGAGCTGACGCAGGGATGGAACGGCAAAGATGGCTGGGAGATGGATTATCAGATTTAGAGGCGAGGCAAAGCGAAGCGAGGCGAAGCAAGGAGTGCGATGGCAATCATCAAATTGTTGCTGGTCGACGACCATGGGCCGCTACGCCGTGCGCTGCACGAAGGCTTAGAGGCAACAGGGGCCATCCAGGTTGTCGGTGAGGCCGCCACTGGACGAGAAGCCGTGACACGCGCAACCGAACTGGACATGGATGTGATTCTGATGGATGTGCAGCTTCAAGACCCACACGCCGGCCGCCATGCTCTCAGCGGCGTGGGAGCGGCTGTGGCGATCAGGCGTGAGCGTCCACGCATGCCTGTTGTCTTCTATTCTATTCAGGATGACGACGAATATTATCGTGAATTTCGCGCCTCTGGCATTCTCACCCATTATGCCTATGTGCGCAAAAGCAACTATCTCTTGCCCAGTATGCTCGTACCCCTCCTGCGCGACGCGCTGAACGGGCGCAGCCTGGTTGACCCTGAGATCGAAGACCGCGTGCAAGAGGTGCGCAGCCTGGATGAACAATCACCCCGTGCCCTGCTCGAACCCAACGAGCTGCGCGTGGCCGAGTTGATGGCCCAGGGCATGACCAACGAACAGATCGCCGCTCGTCTCACCTTGCACGACAAACGCGCCGTCAGCCGCACCAACGGGCGCATCTACGCCTCATGGGGCCTCAGCGAAAATTCTGTTGACGATAAGGTCGCACGCGCTCGCGCAACGCTGATCTACACGCTCAATCGCATGATCGTGTGGGATGAGAACGGGCTGGCACTGGTGCAGGATAGACGGGGCGAATGGGTTCCACTCTATAAAGAAGGATAATATGCCATCGGCTGCTTTTCTCGATCCATCGCCTTTCGTACAGGTAATCGTGCTGGCTCTCTCGATTTTTAACCTCGTCACCTTCCTCTGGCTTGCTTTGACCGTCTGGCTCAATGGTGACCGTCGCAAGCTCATCGCACGGGTCGGGGTCGTCGGCTTATGCCTTTCGGCACTCTTCTTCTTCCTACACGCACTGCTCATCTCGCGCTCCATGATGCAATCAGCCGCCCTTGTTCCGCAAGACGCCCTCTGGCATCTGCTCTGGCTACCCGCGCTCGGCGTCCCCTACATCTGGTTTGTGATCGGCTTGCACTATGCCACGCTGATGAACGAGCGTTGGCGCAGACGCCGACCCTTCTTGTTGACGGTCAGCGCGCTCCTCGGCAGCAGCGTCTTGGGCCTGCTCATCATCAATCAGGCCACCTTCACCTTCATGGGCACACTACGCCTGCTGGCCTATAGCGATGTCAGCACGACCAGTAGCATCGGCAAATCGCCGCTCGTCTTGTTACCCATCCTTTTCCTCTGCTATGTCACATTCTGCGCGATTGGCCCCTGGTTCACGCCCGGCAAGATTGTGCGCACGTCGCGCGTGGTGTGGCAAGGCCTGAGTGGACAGACAAAGCTGCCCTCCTTGCGCCAGCGTATCGCAGAGACCTTCTGGGATGACCAGCGTACAAAGGTCGAGCTGCTCGAAGAACCCATCTTCTCCTGGCATCTGGCGCGCCCGGCCTTGTTGGTTGCCGCCCTGCTGATGGTAGCACTCACCACCAGCCTCGGCGTCCTCGGCGTCTGGTCAATGCTCCACTGGCTTTTGCGCTGGCAACAGAGCGGCGGGGTCCAGAACGCTCTCCCCGCGCCATTGCCACTCTCAAATATCCCGCTCAGCCTCATGCTGCTCGACCTCTGCGCTATGGGGGCCGTCTCGCTCATCATTCTGCTGATTGGCTACTCCGTTGTGCGGCATGGCATTCTCATCGAACGCCCCCTGGCACGCCGTGGTTTCTTTGAGCAGTGGCGCGGCATCGTCATCGTTGCAACCGCAGTAGCCCTTTTTATCGCCCTGCTCGTGCAACTCACACACAGCGATCTGAGCGGCATGTTGCTCATTACCTCGCTAGCCACCGTCGCCTATGCCCTGTTCACCTGGAGCGGGTATACGGCCCATGATCGCTATATCGCCCTGCTCGGCCCCTTCTTGCGCAGCACCAACCTACGCCATTGGCTCAATACCGACCTGCAAAAGACCGAGCGCAGCATGGAAGACCTGTTTTTTCATCTCTGTCAAGAGGTCTTAGAGGTGCGCGCCGCTCGTCTGGAGATGCTAGCCGGCCCCATCCGCCACGACTTTAGCTATCGCTGGCCCACCACCGATAAACAGCCTGCCACTGATCTCTCCTGCCAGGAAAGCTCGCACACGCCTCCACAGCCGCCATCGTTACTGATGCCAACCACGCCACGCTGGACATTGCGCGTGCTGCCAACACGCATGCGCATAACCATGCAAGGGCAAGCGATGATCTGCTGGGTCTTGCCAATCTACGACGAACTGGGCCTGGTTGCCAAACTCTACCT